>JBJSWM010000450.1:0-5172 GCA_046085865.1 Pirellulaceae bacterium | reverse complement strand
ATTAGCTGGCGACAAGCGTTCAAAGAGTGTTCTTTTTGCTTGATTGACTTGCCGACCACAAGAATTTCAGTTGGAACGCTTTCGCTTGATGAATGTGTAGGTATCTTCTGCCAACGATGAGGGATTCCGCCGATTCTAGCTATGAGATCAATTCGTGCACCACCTTCGCCCCCTCCACTCCGGAAAGGCGTACGTCCAGGCCTTGAAATCGGACGCTTAGCTTCTGGTGATCCAGTCCCAGTTGATGCAGCAAAGTGGCGTGAAAGTCATGAACATGCACTGGTTGATCGACTGGCCCAAACCCCAACTCATCAGTTTGACCATGAATCAGCCCAGGACGAAAACCGCCGCCAGCCATCCACATGGTGAAGGCTTCGATGTGGTGATTGCGCCCTGTCGATTCCCTCACCTCACCCATCGGTGTGCGTCCAAACTCGCCGCCCCACACGACGATCGTATCCTCCAGCAGACCGCGCCGCTTCAGATCCTGAACTAGCGCCCAGCATGGCTGATCGATCTCTTTGCAGATCGATGGCAAATGCGTCTCCAGGTTCTCGGTTGCCCCGCCGTGATGGTCCCAATTGGTATGGTAAAGCTGGATGAAGCGCACACCTCGTTCAACCAGACGCCTAGCCAACAGGCAGTTGCGAGCGAACGACGTTTCTTTGGGATCTTTGATGCCGTATAGCTCCAGCGTTTCTGCCGTCTCGCCAGCCGTATCCATCAGTTCGGGCGCACTGGACTGCATGCGAAACGCCATTTCGTAGCTATCGATGCGAGTCTGAATCTCTGGGTCTCCCGTTTCTTTTTGGCGTCGTTCGTTGAACCGCCGTACAACATCCACCACCTGTCGCTGCTGGATCTGTCGATCGAGCGATGGATCGGAGGGCGTGGGGGAGGAAAGATTGAGGATAGGATCCCCGGATCCTCGCAAAGGGACCCCTTGAAAACTGCTTGGAAGCATCCCGCTGGTCCAGAGGATAGCACCGCCACGCGGGCCTCGTGGTCCACTTTGCAGTACGACGAACCCAGGAAGTTGTTGGCTTTCGCTTCCCAGTCCGTAGGTGATCCAGGCCCCCATGCTTGGCCTGCCAAACAGCCCGCTTCCGGTGTTCATGAAAAGCTTGGCCGGAGCGTGATTGAAGAGGTCGGTCTTCATGGTTTTGACTAGGCAGAGGTCGTCGACCATTTTCGACGTCCAAGGCAGCAGATCGCTAACCCAGGTGCCCGATTCGCCTGCGCGTCGGAATTGCCGCTTGGGTGCCAGCAGTTCGGTCCGGTGACTGCTCCCCATGAACGCAAATCGCTTACCGGCAATCAAACTCTCCGGGATCGGCTTCCCATTCCATCGATACAGCTCCGGCTTGTAATCCCACATCTCCAGTTGGCTGGGACCACCCGCCATAAAAAGAAAAATCACACGCTTCGCTCGGGGCAGGAAATGAGGTTCTCTCGGATTCGACGCGGGATTGGCTAGAGCGATGCTGGAACTTGCAAGCAGGTGCGCCAAACCGATGCGGCCAAGCCCCACACCGCAATTTTGAAACAGATGTCTGCGAGTCCCTCGCCAAGAAGCTTCCGCCTGCAATTGCAAACTCGTTTCGATGTCAGCTCGCCGCTTCATTTCCTCGTCCCCTATCATCGCTACTGCACCGGAACCCGCACCAAGTCCTCAATTCCGCGCTACTCCCTGGTGATCGCTTCGTCTAGGTTGAGAAGGATTCGCGCCTGCGTCCAGCGGTCCAAGCCTTCCAATTGGGATAGCTCCCAGGCATCGGGGTACCGGGATATTGTCGCACGCATTGCGGCTGCCAGCCCCTCCCGCTCAATCCTCCCCGCCATTGCGTCCGCTAGTTCCACATGCGCCGGATCGTTCAGCAACGTCAGCGCCTGAAGCGGCGTGTTGCTTCTAAGGCGTCTTGTGCAACTACTGGCAGCGTCCGGAGCGTCGAAAACGGAATTGGCAGGGGCCGGGGTGGCGCGGTAACAGAAGGTGTAAAGCCCTCGCCGATATCGGTCCTCTCCTTGGCTCAACTTCCAGCCTTGCTTCCCCTGCCCCTGGTTCAAGATGCCGTCGGGTATAGGAGGGAAAACCGAAGGCCCTCCCACCTTGTGACTCAACTGTCCACTTGCTGATAGCAGCGCATCCCGAACCAACTCCGAATCCAACCGCAGCCGATTTTGACGGGACCACCATTGGTTCAGTGGGTCCAACTGCCTAGACTCTTCGCGAAGCACCGATGACTGCCGGTAGGTACGAGAGGTGACGATCAATCGATGCAATCGCTTGACACTCCACCCTTCCTCCTGCCAACTGACGGCCAGCCAATCCAGCAGTTCTGGATGAGTCGGAAACGCTCCAGTAACGCCAAAGTCATTGTCGGTGGTCACAATCCCAGAACCAAAAAACTGCTGCCAAAAGCGATTGACAAGAACGCGCGCAGTGAGCGGATTGGCCGGATCGACCATCCAACGGGCAAGATCAAGCCTTGAGGGCTGGTTGACTGCAGTGAAAGGATGCAGAACTGCCGGTGTACCAGGTTCCACCAAGTCTGCCGGCCGTGTGAAATCCCCCTTGATCAATAGATGAGTCGCTCGCGGCTCCTTCCGCTCTTTCATCACCAACGTCGTTGGGATATCCTTTCGCCTCTGCTCCAGCTCCTGCAGCCGTTTCTCCAGTTGCTGAAACTCCAAATCGGCTTTCCCAACATGATGGAGGTAGAGCTGTCTCTTCTGAGCAGCATTGCGTTTACCCAATTCAACTCCAACGATCTTCTGGATTGCCTCTGGCAGCGCCTTCTTTGCCGCCTCGTCCAGCCCGGCTTCCCAATCCTCCATGGCTTGCTTCGATGCTTCCATACGACCAGCCAGTTGGCTCTCCGTCGCTTCGATATCTCTCTTGATCTGATCGGGATCCAGTCCAAGAGTTGCGACAGGAACCGAAGGTTCATCCTGGTTGTTGAAGAAGCTGAATACTTGGTAGAACTCTCTCTGCGTCAATGGGTCAAACTTGTGGTCATGGCATTGCGCACAGCCCAGGGAAAGCCCCAACCAAACCGTTCCGGTCGTTGCGACTCGATCAAACACGCTGTCGATGCGAAACTGTTCGACATCGATACCTCCTTCCTGGTTGATGGGGGTATTGCGATGGAACCCCGTTGCAATGACCTGAGCTTGCGTTGAATCCGGAAGCAGATCTCCCGCGATCTGTTCGATCGTGAACTGATCGAAAGGCATATCCTCTTGAAAGGCGCGAATCACCCAATCGCGATAAGGCCACATCGAACGAGGTCCGTCGATCGAATAGCCGTTGCTGTCGGCGTACCTCGCTTGATCCAGCCACCAGCGAGCCCATTTTTCTCCGTAGGACGGGGATGCCAGCAAGCGATCGACCAGATGCTGGTAGGCAAGATCGGGATCTCTCTGGTACTCCACCATGAACTGATCCAACTGCTCCGCAGTCGGTGGCAACCCCACCAGATCGAATGTGACACGTCGCACCAGCGTCTCTGGCATCGCTTCCGGTGACCTCTGAAGCCCCAGGGACTCCAGCGATCGATCGATCCATGCATCAATCGGATGATCCTCAAGTGAGTCCGGGAGTTGCCACTTGGCCGGTCGTTCGAAGGCCCAGTGATCCGCATAGACGGCCCCATCGACAATCCACGTCTCCAGCAACCGACGCTCTTCCAGTGTCAACGCTTTACCGCTTTGCGGTGGTGGCATTACCAGATCAGGATCGGAAGAATGGATCCGATCGATCAAGCTGCTTTCCGACGGTTTGCCTGGCCGAATCGCACCTGCCCGCTCCGCCTCCTCTCGTAGATCCAGTCGCAGATCGGCTTGACGATGATTGGCATCCGGTCCATGACAAGAAAGGCATCGATCGGCGAGCAGCGGTCGGATCGTCTGCTGAAAATAGAGTTTCCTCGCCGCATCCTGGTCGCCCGATCCTCGACTCGGCTCGTCGGCCAGCACCGGGTAAAATCCACACACCATCAAAGTGGCGGTCCTGCAGACGATACCAAGCGCATGCAGGGATCGGATTATTCCATGCCGCGTTGCTTGAGTCATCACCCACATCGCTGTTTCTCTCACCTAGTGAATTCATCTGCAAAGCCGGAGCCTACCGACGTCGATCGATGCGCATCGCAAGTCGGCTCCTCCTGCCAAGATCGCACCTGCGCGTTCGCAACTTACCCCGCTCGAACCATCTCGATTGTATGCTAGCTGGCCGCCTCGCTGGCTTCGATCCAGCAGGCGGAAAGCAGGTGGCATCATGGGATCCATGTCGGATGGCGAGATCGGGATTTTTCACCCTTGGCATCGATCCCCATTCAACCTCCCTAAAACTCCCATCACAACCAAAAAAGGTGGCAAGTTCCAGCGGAAAACCATCCTCCGTTCTCCTATCTCTGGACTTGCAGCAGACGAGGAGTAAGCTATAATTTCGCATCTCGATGGACGCTGCGTAATGCGGTGTCGATCTGGGGTCGTAGCTCAATTGGTTAGAGCACCGGCCTGTCACGCCGGAGGTTGCGGGTTCGAGCCCCGTCGGCCTCGTTGCCATGAACCCAGCGGTTTCGATCGATCCGCTGGGTTTTTTCGTCGAAACGCCACAAGGCCTCTGCCCAGGGCAACGCATGCCGCACCCGCTGGCAGGCACCGTCTTGGCTACTTAGGCCCAGAGGGCCGATACAATAGCTGCCGTCGCTGATCGAGCCATGGTTCATTGGCAGCCTCTGTTAGGAAAAGCCCGAAGGGCTGACATAGTCATCTTCTCCAAATGATCAGTGCTTGGGAAAAACATGACACTGTCGGCCCGTTGGGCCTGAAGAAGAGTTGGGGGACTCTGCAACCGGGGGACTTCGTCCCCCGGCATCCATTGTGCCGGCCCGCTGGGCCTGGGGAAAATTGTGTCGGCCTGTTGGGAATGGGGAAAATTGTGTCGGCCCGTTGGGCCTTAGGAAGAGTTGGGTGGCTCTGTTACCGGGGGACTTCGTCCCCCGGCATCCATTGTGTCGGCCCGTTGGGCCTGGGGAAAATAGTGTCGGCCCGTTGGGCCTGGGGAAAATAGTGCCGGCCAGCTGGGAATGGGGAAAATAATGTCGGCCCGTTGGGCCTGAAGAAATAATGCTGGCCCGCTGGGCCTGGTGAACCACTACAGGAACG
>JBJSWM010000449.1:0-4536 GCA_046085865.1 Pirellulaceae bacterium | reverse complement strand
CCGGCCGCTCTGGAAAACCCTGGGGCTTCGTATCGAAGGGGTCCCTTCCCCGATGATCGATGGCATCCATCCGGATCTCTGTTGGCAACGCTACAACCCCTATCCGATTCTGGCCGACCTCGATCAGGCGAACGATCTGTGGCTGTTCATCCGCGAAGAAACCCCGGGCGACCAGCCTGCTTTCTCGCCAGCCAGCGAAATCAGCAATGGGCTGCGCGAGCTGCTGTTTCTCTATGCGGGAACGGTCGCCAAGGAGGACGGGCGCGACGATATCGAGTTCCAGCCGCTGGTTCAGACCGGCATCAACGCGGGGAGAATCTCCTTTGATAAGCTCGATCCCTTGATGCAGCGAGGCGAGGATAGCGCCCAGCGGATCCGACTGCTGGAAGGGGAGGCACGTGGCGAACAAACGATCGCTGCGTTGATTCGAGGCAAGCAGCCGACCGAACAGGTCGGCGCCACCGAAGGGAGCAGCAAGCCGGTTCAAGTGGTCTACGTCGCCGATGCCGACTGCCTCTTTTCGGTCTTCGTCGATATCCGCAACCGCCCAGATCAGTTTGAAGATTTCAACTTCCGTCTCCAGAATGTCCCTTTTGTCCTCAACTGCGTCGATATCCTGGCCGGTGATCCTGCCTATGCATCGGTGCGTCGCCACGAACCGCAGCACAGCACGCTGCGTCTGGTGGAGATGAGATCGGAGGAAGCGAGACTCGCCGAAGCGCAGAACCGCGAGAAATTCCGATCGGAATTCGATCAGGCGCGCGGCGAGGCAGAGGCTGAAGTCACCAAGGCGGTGACCGACTTTCAGGAACGCGTGCAGAAACTGCAGAAGCAGGGAGCGACCGATCCAGGCAAGCAACGAGAACTGCTCGACGCCCTCACCCAATTGCGACTCAAACAAGATCAGCTCAATCGCAAACTGACGGTCAAGGTGGAGCAGATGGAGCGGGATCGCGATAAGAAGATCGGGGACGCTCGACGAGAGGCAGACCTGCAGATTCGCGGTATCCAGAACCGCTACAAGATGCTGGCGGTCTTTCTGCCTCCTATTCCTCCACTCCTGGTCGGCATCATCGTCTTTGTTTCCCGACGACTGAAAGAAAGAGAAGGGATTTCCAAGACACGGCTGCGCTGAGCGATCAACGCGCAAGGTCCAACCATCCAACGAGGCACCGCCCGGACGGCGCCTTCTGAAAAGATCCATTTCGTGGGAGTCAAGGCAAGTGAAAGAAACAACGAAAACTGCCATCTTCGCTGGCGTGGCTGCCGTGCTAGGACTGGGTGCTTGGTTGACGGCACCTCGGTCCGCCGACAGCGGACGAAGTCCTACCGAGGGAATCATCGGGAAGGATCTCTTTGACAAGTACGATCCCCTGGCTGCTTCGACGCTGAAGATCGTCAAGGTCAACGAGGAGCTAGGTAAGGTTTCTGACTTCGAGGTGACACGCGATCGCGAGTCGGGGGTCTGGACGATCCCTTCCCACTTCAGCTACCCCGCCGACGCAGCGGCTCAAATGAGCGAAGCGGCGAACACCTTCATCAACCTGAAGGTTCTTCAGGTGGTCAGTGAGCGGCGGGACGAGCATGCGTTGTTTGGAGTGGTGGAACCCGACCTAGAGAAGCTGCAGGCGGGGGATCAGGGAGTCGGATTGCTGGTGCGCCTGCAGGATGAAAAAGGGGATAACCTCGTCAACCTGCTAATCGGCAAGCCGGTCAAGGACAAGCCAGGGCAACGCTTCGTGCGCATCCCCGGACAGGATCCGATCTACGCGGTGGCGATCAACACCGATCCGCTGTCGACCGATTTCTCCCGATGGATCGAATCGGATCTGCTGAAGCTCAGCAGCAACGACATCCAGACCATCGGAATTCGCGATTACTCCATCCTTCCCTCGCAAGATGGAAGCCAGGTGCTGAGCCCCAATTACGATGCCGACCTTTCCTTCAATACCATTGATGGAAAGTGGACTGCCGACCGCATCGTCTCCTATCAGGGTGCCAATGACACGCCCCGAGTCATCGGCGAGAACGAACAGCTCAACAGCACCAAACTGAACGAAATGAAAAACGCGCTCGACAGCCTCAAGCTGGTCGATGTGCAGCGCAAGCCCAAGGGCTTGGCGTCTGATCTCAAAGTGGAGTCTTCCTTGCTGGATGATAAGGAATCGGTGGTGGCGCTGGTCCGAAAAGGCTTCGTGCCTCAGAAGGGTAAAGATGGCGGATCGGAAATCTATGCCTCCAGTGGCGAACTGCTGGTGGGACTCCGGGATGGCGTCCAGTACCTGATCCGTTTCGGGAATTCCCGCGAAGCGCAAGCCAGCGACCAGGCGCCAGCGAAGGAAGAGTCCCAGGAGGCGAGTTCTTTGGCGCTCGATCGCTACATGCTGGTCACTGCCAAGCTGGATGAATCGAAGTTCCCCAGTCCCCAGTTGCAACAGATCCCGGAGACCTACGAACAGTGGTTGGAGATGGAGGCTAGGCAGAAGGCGGCTGCTGCCGGTCCACAGATTTCGGCCCCGGCCGAAGGCGCCCCGGCCGAAACACCACCGGTTCCAGAGCCGCCCCAAAGCGAACCGGCAACGACTCCAGAAACCGCGGCGGAACCGCAACCATCCGCTGGAGATGGCGGGGCACCGGCGACCGCCGCCGACGATGCTGCGCCAGCCGCACCGCCGAAGCCGGAAGCCACCGAGGGAGCAGAACAACCTCCCGCACCTGAGCAGCCACCTGCCAAGGACGATGGTCAGGCTGCTGCGAAGCGCACTGCCACTCGCCTAGTCAGCTTCCAGCCTCCGGAAGAAGGGAAGGCGGAGCCTCCTGCTGGTGAGGTGGCTCAGCCAGCCGACAACGCTCAGGTTCCTGCAGCGGCACAGGATCCCGTTGCAGCACAAGAGCCAGCGGCTGATGTACCGCTGAGCGATTCAGAGAAGAAGGAGCGGTTGGAACTGGCGCGAGAGAAGATCTCCAAAGAGAACCAGCGGCTGATCGATGACCGGAACGAACGTTTGGAGGGGGCCAAGAAAAAGGTCGCCGAACTGAATGCTCGTTTTGCCGACTGGTTCTATGTGATCAATGACAAGGAGTACAAGCGGCTGAGGGCACAGTTGGATGAGCTGATCCAGCCAAAGGGAACTGCGGCTCCTGGGATCGATCCAGGTGCCTTCCGGCCTGGTCAGTTCAACCTGCCTGGCAATCCTTAGTTCAAACGGAACTGCCGCTGGCTTTGGCGTTCGCACCACCACCAGGAATCGACGACAAAACAGACCGGGATCGATAGGTTCAGGTCTGTTTGTCGTTTGATCTCATTCGGCTGCGAAGCGATGCGTTGCACCTCCTTCTCTCAGGCCGTCTTGGTCGCACCTTCCCGAGATCGCCTCAGAGGCCTTTCCGGTTTATCTGGCTGGGGAGGATTAGCTTGATGAGCAACGGATAGGAAAGTCGGGGAGAAAGTCCACCGGTAGGCTGTTATGATGGAAGGGTCTTTGCGAAACCGGCAGGTCTTTCCAGGAGTGGTGCCATGCAGCTACCCTTGCTACCTTCAGCGATTGGTCGGCGCAGTTTTCTTGCGTCCAGTGGGCTTAGTCTGGGTGCGATGGCGCTGGGGCAGCTAGAAGTACTTCGGGCTTCATCCCCTGCCGATGCGATTAGTCTCGGGATCATCCAGCCATTCCATTTGGCGCCACGCGCCAAACGGATCATCTGGCTTTACATGGCAGGCGGGATGAGCCACCTGGATACGTTCGATTACAAGCCAAAGCTGGCGGAAATGCATGGGCAGGCGATGCCCGAATCGGTCACCAAGGGGCAGCAGATCGCTCAGTTGCAGGGACAGGAGCTCAACTGCTTCGCGCCACAACATCCTTTCAAGAAGTGGGGACAGTCGGGCCAGGAGTTCAGCGAGATCTGGCCGCTGCTGGGGCAGCATTGCGCCGATGAGATGTGCATGGTCCGTTCGCTCCATACCGATGCGATCAACCACGACCCCGCTCACACCTTCATGAATACCGGATCGATGATTGCGGGACGTCCTGCGATGGGCAGCTGGCTGCTGTATGGGATAGGAGCCGAATCGGAGGATCTGCCTGGCTTTGTGGTGATGGTGTCGACGGGCAAGTACGGGCAGCGACAGCCGATCGCCGCGCGTCAGTGGCATTCCGGATTTCTTCCCGGCCGATATCAGGGTGTCGAGTTTCGCAGTGTCGGGGATCCGGTGCTCTATGTCCGCAGTCCCGATGGCGTCGATTTGGGACGGCAGAGGGATGTCGTCGATGCGGCGGCGCAACTGAATCGACTCAGCCAACAGCAGATCGCTGACCCCGAGATCGAAACCCGCATCAGCCAGTACGAGCTGGCCTTCAAGATGCAGTCGAGCGTCCCTGGGTTGATGGATCTAAGCGACGAGCCGGCGCATGTGCTGGAGCGGTATGGCACCAAAGGTGGGGATGGATCGTTTGCTTCCAACTGCCTGCTGGCGCGACGGATGGCCGAGCGGGGGGTGCGTTTCATCCAGCTGTACCATCGCGATTGGGATCATCA
>JBJSWM010000448.1:0-3246 GCA_046085865.1 Pirellulaceae bacterium | reverse complement strand
CAGCGACTTCTTGACGCCACTTCGCTCCGACTGCCACACCCCTTGCGCCGGTGGAGGTCCATTGAGTCGATCGAAGACGCGGCGCTCGACTCCCTGAGACCCAACGATCATCGACAGTGCGGTTCGTCGTTTTGGTTGGGTCACGCGTGTTGCCGAGACCACCGCATCGTAGGGCTCCTGCTCCATCAGATGCTCAGGATGCAGACTGTACTGATCCCAGACGACATACGGAATCCGCTGGGTATGGCGATCGCGGGGATCAGCGCCTGCTTGGAAGTGGCACGAGGCGCAGGCGGTACCGACGAAGACTCCCTCGCGCGACCGGCCAAAATCGCTTCCCGCCTGCATCTCCCAAAACATCGCCTTGCCAAGCTGCTCAGCCGCCTCCACATCGGCGATGAATTCCGCAAGATCAGGACGACGCAGCGTCTTTCGGTTTGCAAGGCGACCCGAAGCATCTAGAGCTTCCATCGAAACGACATAGGGATTGATCAACTTGCGTGGATCCCAGTCGTCGATCACCTCCTGGACACGGGCCAGCAGGGCTTGGTCTTCATGGCCCACCAGGTGGATGGCTGCTGGCTTGAGTTCCCGAACCGGCTCTTGTCCCTCCAGAAGTACCCGGTCGGCTGCCAGCAGCAACAGCAACGACAGAGCGATCTCGAAATGACGGCGAACGCATGCAGATGGCATCATCATCGGGATCCTGTCTAAACCTAGCCGGGAATTCCATACCGTTCTTCGAACGACTCTCCGACGATTCGCCGGATCGTCGCCAGCAACTGGCCATACCGAACGGCCGCCGGGAGATTGGCCCAGCGATCGCTACGATCGTTTCCAAAAAGTAGCGTGGCATCATGCTGCGACAAATCCTGATCGACGCGAGGATCTAGATCGAAGAAATCGAGCGATCTTCGGAGTCGATCCATCGCTTGAGGTTGCCCTGTGACGAAGTGCCAGGGGCAGAGGTCGTCGCGAGGAATCCCAGCCCCATAATCTTCGGAATATCTTCGCATCACCGCGACGGTATCGACTTGCGGTTCCAGCGTCATCGACACCAGAGCGATTCGGGATCCAAAAAGCTTGGTCAGATCGCGACGCAGTTTCATCAGCACCGTTCCGGTGGTGGGGCAGCTTCCGCGGCAGGTGGTGTACATGGTGTTGATCAAAACCATTCGATCGGCGACCAAATCATCCCGGAATCGACAGGACTGACCAAACTGGTTGACCACGTCGATGTTCTCAAACCTCGCCGAGTACTTGCGTCGGGGCACCAACCCTTCCGACTGGAGGCCGACCGGAGCCTGCAGGAAATTCCAAGGTGTCATCTTCCGGGGTTCCCAAGTGGGTGTGCGGGATCCAAGGGCATGGCTGGGGGCCCTGCCGACTTCTACGGATTTCGCGGCTTTGGCCGCGGTCGGGAAGGAATCATCAGGTTGCCGACATACTCGGCATGTTCCGGAGGTACCGGAAGCTGCTCGAAAGGAAGCTCCCCCGTTCGGTTGTTCAGCGTCACGTCATTGCCATGGGTGCGGGCATTGGGAGCGATGTTGGGATCGAGCAGGTTGTTGGGGGGGAACGCTTCGGCAACCGGTTCAAAATTGAACATCATCCGCATGTCTTCATGCTCGATGTTGTGACAATGGAAAACGAACGGTCCACGCCAAGTGCGAAAACGCATCCGGATGCGGGCTACCGAATTGGGGCCTAGGGCAATCGTATCGTGCAGACCGGCAAGGTCATTTCCCTGAATCTGATTGGTGACATCGATCAAATTGCCCAAGGGCAGACCTCCCGGCACCACCTCGATCAGCCCGTCGGCGTCGAAGTCCTTTTCGTATCGCACCAGCTGGTGGGCCTCCAGGTGGATATGGATCGGATGCCACCATCCTCCCCCGCCATTGCGCAGCACCCATTCTTCGGTCGTATCGATCGTCGGTGTTGCGTTGTTGATGTTCGGATCATAGAAACGACCGTTGATCTGCCATGCCCCCTTACCACGTTCGAAGATAAACTCGCGAACGACGGTGACCTCGCGGTCGAGAATGCGTTGGTGCGGTTGCAGTGGCGTCCCATGCTCGACTGTTGCATCGCGAGCCACGCGAGGTCCACGGACGATGATCTTCATCAGCCCAATCGGTCGCTTGGATTCCGCTAGTCGGATCTGGCGATCCGGAAGATCCACATCGAAGGGGAGGGGGAGGACGCGAGGATCGCCGGCATCATCCAGTTTCTGCTTGGGTCCTCGACCATCCGCCTGGGGCATGGTGTTGACCAGAATAAACTCTTCCTCCTCGCCCGGTCCCAGATCGCGCCCCACCAATTGCTTGAAGTCGACGACGATATCGCCGCGATTCGCCATGGTCAGCACCATGCTGGTGCGTCTCTGCGCTTCAGGCCAAAGCCACGTATCCTTTCCGATTCGGAGAAAAGGCTGCGCTAGATTCTCGTACCGTTCGGCCCGTCCACCAATGACGACAGGATCGTCCTCGCCGGTTCCAGGGTCGTCGATCCCCTCGCGATGCAACCGCCAAAAATCGGACGCTTTCAAAAGCCGCAATCGGAGCACGCGTGCGTTGGAACCATTGAGCAGCCGAAGGCGAATTTTTCGGTTGGGGACAACCTGCTGAGGCCATGCAATGCCATTGACGAACATCGTGTCACCCAGGTATCCGTTGTGGCCGTGGCTGTCATAAGCAACTTGGCCCGTCGGAAGATCAACTACTTTGTCCTGGATCACTAATGGGAAATCGAACGGATTGAAGTAGGGCTCCTTGCCGCGACGATAGAAACCAGGAACCTTCGGATCTTCCAGAGTGGGATCTTCCGATCGCCCAAGCAAATCTGGATCCTGGCAGCTTCGCTCGCCCAGTCCCGGCAAGACACCTCGACGGATCAGATCGAGTTCGTTTTCGCTGAAACAAAGTGCAAAACCTGCTAGTCCCTTGACGACGTTATGAGCGGTCAGGTCCATCGCGTGATCGTGATACCACATCGTCGACTGAGCTTCCCCTTCGTCGGCGAAATACCCGTCGGGCTGGTCGGGCGCTACATCTGGGTTGCGCCGGAGCGGGACGATGTTCGGGTAGAAATAATCTCGCGACTTCCCCTGAAGCACGTAGAAGGTAGGAAAGCCATCGCTGTGCGATGGGCTATGGCCTCCATGGAGATGCACAGAAGTTTCCGAATCGATCTGGTTGGCAAAGCGAACCACCACCGGTTGGCCGATGCGCATTCGGAACGTTG
>JBJSWM010000447.1:0-5223 GCA_046085865.1 Pirellulaceae bacterium | reverse complement strand
CTAAGCAGCTCATAGATCTGTTGGGAGCGACAGTTTTTCTCTCCAGGAAATCCTCGGTTTTTTCCGAGATAACCAATGCCGGAGTGATGCTCGAAGAGGAGGGTCTGGAGGGTGGTTGTCCCAGTCTTTGGCAAACCGATATGCAGAACCAATCCGGGGTAGGGTTTGGGTGGCAAAGGAGCGCTGGACATCAATTCCCCCTCGGCTGCACCATGGTAGCCGACGATCTAGCAGGAAGCTCCATCGGATAACCATGCTCGGCAAGTTCCAGTCCGAAAGTCTCCGCCATCCAGCGATGCCCCAGATACGTCTCGGTGGCGATCTGAGCGGCCCAGGCTGGAGGCAGACTCACTCGCTCAGCCGACGCCCCCTCCGACATCCTTGCAAATACCTTTTTTCGATACCTCCTTCCAGCCAGTTTCAGGAATAGACGGCGGGCTGGGGAATCATTCAGACTTTTCAGAAACTCAACTCCTCTTTGCGTCACCCGGGGATGCTGATGCTCGTTCTCCGTCAAAGACTTTCCACGGACCGGGTCGATTGCAAGAAAGTTGAATATCTTGGAATAGTACTGTTCGGGATCGGTTTGCAGATCCTCAAAAAGAAAGACACCAACCTGTTCGACACCCAGGACTCGGACCACCTCCTGAATCGAACTGCCGTACAAGATCATATTCGCCAGATACTCCCCCTCGGAGGCCAGATGAAGCCACTGTTCGATATCGATGTAGGGTAGCGGGCCCATCCAGGGATTGACTCCTTTAATGAAGTGGCTTTTGAGGTTCTCCAGATACTCCGATGGGATCCTAGCCAGAGGATTGCGCAGCGTCAGCAGAATGCGGCAGCCGCCGAAAACCGCGTGAACTCGCTGGACCATCTCCCGGATCATGGCGGGGGGGCGTTGGATCAACCCTTCCCAAGAGCCAACCCAAACTTTGCCAGTCGCACCGGCCGCAGCGCTGATCCTGGCCAGTTGCTGCCGCGAATGATCGACATCCAGCGGCGCGGAGACATCCCACAGAAGCGGCCTGAGCAACTGATAGATCTCTTCCGACAGGCAGTTTCCAGGACCCTTTCTCGGTACGTACTGCCCCAGATAGAAAATGTCGGGATGTCTGCGGAGCAATGCTTTCTGCAGGGTGGTGCTTCCTGTTTTCGGCTGTCCAACATGCAGATGCAAAGTGGTCGGAATCTTCATGACCCAGCACCCTCCCCAAGATAGCCATACTCTTGCAACGGTAGTTCAAAATGCTGTTGCAGCCATCGGTTCCCTGGTTCGGCAGCTTTGAAGATCTCTTTCTTCCACCGATCGGATATCGGGGCTCGTGCCTTCTCTCCGGGATGAATAGGTGTGCCGAAGGACTCTAGTTCCAGCCATTTCAAACGCCAAGTGTGGGGCGTCATTCGGAAAAGAAGTCTCTGGATCGGCGATTCGACGATGCGCTGCAGGATCTGCAGTTGCCGCACCGTCCAACGTTCGTTATCCCGCTCTCCTTGAACCAAACGGACTCCCTCTTCCGGATCGATCTGCATCACGCTGCAGATCCGACGAAAAAATGCCTGTTCATCTTTCACCAGATCGTCGAACAGAAAAACATGCACATTTTCAATCCCGAACTGCTCGACGTACGCCTGCACGGTCTGACCATACTGGAGATGCGGCAGGATTTCCCCTTGGAAACTATCTTCCAACCAGTCGTCCATCGACCGGTAATAGGGATGGCTACCAAACTTCAGCCGAGGGCTGACGTTGTCTCGCTTCAATTGCTGAAAATAGGCCGATTCCAGCAGCACCAGCGGATGGCGCAAAACCATGAGAATTGTCGCGTCTTCAAACACATACTTCAGATTTCTGGCGCGCACTCGTCGCTTCGAGAACACATCGGTCGAATACGACTCCCACGACCACACCGGTACCAAGTTCTTTTCGTTTGCCTCCTTCAGTTCCTGACATAACAGCCTCCTGCATTCGTCCAGGTCGGGATGGAAGATCTTATCGTATGCGATCTGCTGCATCACTTTCTGAACCGTGGCGTCACGGCAGCAATCCAAGGCTTGGTGGTGTTTTCTAAACTGCGGCCCATCAAATCGACCCAGGTAAAAAACTTCACTGTGCTGGCTGAACAGTCGCCACTGCAGTGTCTTGGTGGCTGTCTTGGGCATGCCGATATGGATCACCGGCTTTCGCCTGAATGACGAAGAGCTATTCATCTACACCAGACTCCCTGAAACCCGATATTCGGACACTTCCTTGTGGTCATTCTCTCGCTCACCTCCTGGATCTCCTACCGCTCGCCCGAATCCCCAGGGCTTCCTGAGGCCAACCTTTAGGATCTCAGCCATCCTGGAAGGTGTACTGAAAATGGTCGATGTCTTTCTCAAATCGCTGGGCGATGATATTCCTGGTTCGTTCGTTGTACATATCTCTATACGAAGCGGCCCTCGATCGCTCATTCCGGTTCTCATGCAACTGCGTCAATACCACGCGGCCCTTTGTCCGCTCGGCAATCTCCCGGATCCCCATATCGATCGACTCCAACTTGCACACCAAGTCCATCAGGCTCGCTCCCGATTCATCGCATAGCCAATCCCACTGGTTGCGATGCAGCGTCGGATGCTTGCAGGTGTCGCTGGCATAGAAGTGCCTCTCACAGAACGTAGCGAAGTCCATTTCCTGAAAGAGCGGACGCCCCTCTCGTCGGAAGTAAAGCGAGACAGCGCGAGCCCAGGGGTTGCGCACCAGAGAGAACTTGAAGAACGATTCAAAGGTCGCTTTCGCCCGCGCCCGCACGGTGGAATCCTCTACCAACCCCTCCGTTGGAAAGGCCAGATTCTGCCCCAACGATCGGCGCAAGTAGTACGGGTAGATGCAGTCGCGAACCTGGAGAATATTCAGGTGTGGATTGGGGATCCAAAACTCGCCGCTCTGTTTCAGCTGGTTGCGGATGGAAGTGGTGCCCGTCTTGGGGATCGCAATGAAAATGCACCCCTTCGGCTCGTGGAAAGCCTCGTTGAGCAGCAGCGGTGCGGTCGACGTCGGCGAAACTTCCGCTGTTGGGCGGGAGAAAAATCGAAAAAAACGACGCATGTTGCAACCATTGCTGAGGGCAGACCCACTCCCTCTCATCCGAGTAGATCCTTGATTCGTCGACCTTCGCCTGGAAATGCCTCAGGTCGCTTTCCCAACTCGATTCGAAACCGACGGGAGTTCCACGCATGTCCAATTCTCTAGGATGATTGAACGAAGGGGATCAGGCAAACCCAACGGCTATTTTTGGGCCGGCAAACACCGATGGATCGTCCATTCGTTCCGGACTTGCCGGTTATCCTCGTCTTCGATACGAGACCCCAGCCGCATTTGGCTCCCGTCGACCTGGGAATTGATCTAGGTGGAGGTTAGGGTGCGAGGCTGGGGAGATTTGGGGTCGGCGGTGCGGCCTGCTGCAACTGCATTCCTGCCGCGATCAACCGATCCTCGGCAAAAAACCTCGCCGAAAGAACCACCGTCTTTGGTTGGGGATGTTGAGCCTGTTCCCCGCCGCCGAAGGCGACGACCAGGCTGGGATGACCTGTCAGATTGGTTCGGACCAGCGACGAGAGTCCTATCAGGACATCGACCTCTCTCATTGCCTTCTCGGTCTGCTGGATCACCGGCACCCGGGCTCGCAGAGACCGGATGTAGTGGACGGCCTTGATCCACTGAGCCCCATGGAAGGTTGGCCCCCATTTCCCCAACAGCTTGTCCTCCTCCACCGACCGATAAAGGGAGTCGTGCATGGAGGCAGATTCACTGTCGAGTGCCACCAAAAGTTCCTCCAGCACCTCGCAGGGAGGAAACTCCAAAGGGACTCGCTCAGCCCCTGCCCGCTCCAGAATCTCGATCGCCGAAAGCTCGGATTCGCTGAGCTTGCCACCGTCGACTCCGATCTTCATCCCTTGGACTGGAAGGTGAACCGGTGAGGCGAAGGGGCGGTCGACGACAGTGGGGTCGCGTCCGTCGGCTCCTGCGATCGCTGCCAGCACGACCGCACAGTCCTCGACGTGTCGCGCGAAGGGGCCGATCTTATCGAGCGTCCAGCCGAGGGTCATGGCGCCATAACGGCTGACTCGACCAAAAGTTGGTCGCAGACCGGTGGTGGCGCACCGCATCGCAGGGGATACGATGCTCCCGAGTGTCTCGCTTCCCAGTGCCACCGGTACCAATCCTGCGGCGACCGCTGCGGCGCTTCCGGCGGAAGAGCCGCTGCTTCCCTCTTCTAGATTCCAGGGGTTGCGCGTCAATGCCTCGTGCCACTGATCTCCCCAGGCCAGCGTCCCTGTCGACAGCTTGGCGACCAGCACCGCCCCCGCTTCCTCCATCCGCTCGACAACCGTCGCCGTTTCACTGCGCACTGTCTGTCGGTAACTGGCGGCTCCCCAGGTTGTCGGATAGCCGGGGACAGAAAGGATGTCTTTGGCACCCCAGGGGATGCCATGCAAAGGCCCTCGATCGATCCCTCGCTGCAGTTCCTCGTCGGCCCTTGCCGCCTGCTCCATCGCCAGTCGCTCGGTGCTCGTCACCACGCATCGCAGCAAGGGGTCGTGCTTCGCCAGACGATCGAGGCAACGGCGGGTTAGCTGCTGGCTGGACCAGCGTCCCCCGCGCAGCCCTTTTCCGAGTTGCGCCAGCGATGCGCTGGCCACTGCCGATTCGTCCTCCCAATCGGGAATCTGCTCCGACGACTCGATGCCGCAGCGAATCGTTTCCTTCTGCTTTTGGCGGTCGATTTTGGGTGGATCGGCGAAGAAGTGAGGGGAGAAAACCGCAGCCATCGGGGTGGTCTCCTCCAAAGGCCAGATGCGAAGCTTGTTTTCTCCCTCCAGCAGCTGGGTGATCTTCTCGGTCAGATGATCCACCTGCTGCTGGCTGCGGGGGGCGTTGGCGATCCACAGCGCCTGTTCCACCGCTTGCCGCGTGACCGGTGTTCCCTCCTCCCAGCTTGCCGCAAAAGCCCTGCAGAAGGTGGTACTGCCAAGGCCGCCAGCGGACAGGATCGCCAGAACATCACGACGAGAAGCCATCTTCATCGCTCCCTGAGTCATTCAACCGACTTCCGCCACCACCGAACCGATCGATCCTTTATCGTACCGACTTTCGTGACGGTGATCGTTGGCAGCGAGGCCCGATCGCTCTGGAGAGGCCAGTGCGGTTGAGGAAAACCTGCCCAGCCCGTTGGAGGCTTG
>JBJSWM010000446.1:0-1813 GCA_046085865.1 Pirellulaceae bacterium | reverse complement strand
CATAGGCTTCCGCAGCTGTCAATCCAGCTGCGTAATGCGCGTGAATCATCGGATGCGGAAATTTCTCCAGGATCGAGTAAGGCTCGGTCACCGCCCCACTGCTGGCTGCCGCACCTGCCAATAGCAATTCGGTCAGCTTCGTCTGAGCGCTCCCGGCCGTCATGACGCCGCCCAAACTAGTCAAGTTCTCGGCAATCGCGCCTGGAACAATCCTGCTGGTCGAAGCTTTCCAACGAAAACTAGGGGTCCCCATCGTCACCCCCAGACAACGGTCCTTCACCATCGGCATGTCACTTTCCACCACCTCACCAGTCTGTCCCAGCTCCTTCAGCCGATCGATGGTCATGGCAAAAAATGGCTCCCGCGTCTTCGTGCGCACGTCGTCGGTCTTGGTGAAGTAGAAGGTCCCCACAGGATCCGTTCCATCTGCCTGGGCGGCCGTTCTCAAGATCTGGA
Source organism: Pirellulaceae bacterium (assembly GCA_046085865.1). GTDB lineage: Bacteria > Planctomycetota > Planctomycetia > Pirellulales > Pirellulaceae > JBEISR01. Next base: position 1,357 of record JBJSWM010000446.1, on the reverse strand, counting down.
TCGCCTCAGGCAAAGTCGTCCCTGCACCTCGCGTCACCCCAAGAGACATCGCCATCAAATAAGGAAGGCCATACTTTCCATCACGATAGGGAGTCCCGTTTCGGGAATAAAAAGTCCGCGACTCAAAGCCCCGAGTCGGTGTGCAGCTGAAATCTAGATCTGGACACGCATCCCGCAACACTTGGAATGCAGATTCCCCCTGCAATTCTTTGAAGGCCGGGTCCTCCATCATCTGTCTTCGAAAACTCCACCCTTGAGCCACCGACACCTCCAGCATCTTGATCGCAGCGGTGTTCATCTGGGCCTTCGCCAATTCCTGAGCACATCGGTAGGACACACCGCAGTCGGCAGGAGAAAGCTGCAGCAACGCTTTGGCCGCCGCCTCCGCCTTGTCGATCTCCTCTGCCGCAACCGCGTCAAGGAAAATCTGCCACTTCTGGAGCCACTCTGGGTTTTCCGGCAAAAGGAGCAACTGCTTGGCTGGTCGAGCAGCAAAGAAATTGCTGTCCATCATCAACATCGCCGGACTGCGATCGAGCACCAGTCGGTAGAGATACGTCAGGCCGGTCAGCGAACCGACAGGAGTCAGGTACTCAGACCTTTCCTTCAGATTCACCAGATCCGCCATCAAATCGACCGCAGTAGGAAAGTCGCTTGAGTAGGCAATGCCATGGATATGGTTGGCAAGCCCACGCCGTTGAATCTCCTCAAACATCGGCAGAAGAACCTTCTGCCGAAAAATCTCCACCGTCGTCTGCTCCAAAGGAGGAACATCAGGAAGGACCACGACGTTGATCGGAGGAATCCCTCGCATTTGGCAGTAGTGATTCGCTAACGTCCTGGACGCCTCGCTCTTCCCATTGACCACCACCACCCACTGCAATGCCGTGCTACCCCCGCGAAGGGAATCACCCGAAGCAACCCACCATCCCATCGAAAGCCACAAAACCAAAAGCGACCACCGATGCCATCCCCCCACCGGACTCATTCGTTCACTCTTCATGGGAATGGCTCTCCGTTCTCCAGTAGGGTCGTCCAAAATCCAAAAAATCGAATCCTGCGATCTCGCCAAGCCGTTTATTGTAGGCGACCGCCCTCATGACGGCCTGTCGGCACCAAACTTGTGTTCAGATCGACTGAAGAATTCCCACCGGGAAACCCGATGGAAACCAATGTGTTTTTGGCGATTCATTCGCTGCGACGCTCCCTTGCGAATTCGCCCAATTCCCCCTATACTGCTTCTTGTCGGTCCTGCCAGACTGGTGACTCCGACGATGCCGATACAAAACAGCATTTCCATGCGGGTGTAGCTCAGTTGGTAGAGCACAACGTTGCCAACGTTGTTGTCGTGAGTTCG
>JBJSWM010000445.1:0-483 GCA_046085865.1 Pirellulaceae bacterium | reverse complement strand
GGTAGACGGCATCATCGGGTGGGAACAAATCGATGGAGACTGGGTCGGAGGCGGAATCGGCGATTTGACTGGCGATCACAAGAGCCTGCCGTGGTTCCTGCTTTAGCGCGAATTCCGAGCAGAGGTTTGCTAGGTCAGTCTGTCCCAGTCGCTGGCTATACATCGCGATTTCGACCAGATCGCTGGCTCTGTTTTTGTTGAGCAGTGCGCAGCGAATCAGCCGATGGCTCTGCTCCTGAATCGCTCCTGGTTGGTCCCACAAGGTTCGAAAAGCACCGCGATGATTTCTGCCATCCATCGGGTCATTGCCTATCGCTTCCTGGAAGCTGGCGTGACTTCTCGAGATCAGTTCTTTGCCGATAGATCCTCCGAACTCGGCGGGCCATGGGATCGTTTCGGATGGATTGGTGGCCAGGTGCAGTCGCAGGGAGGCGATCGCTAGTGGATGGGTGACGGTTCGAAAGGCATCGCGATCGATCGATG
>JBJSWM010000444.1:0-1130 GCA_046085865.1 Pirellulaceae bacterium | reverse complement strand
GAGCTTCCGCTCGGATCAACCGACTAGTTTCCGAATTCTGCATCCGATCGGCAAACCGATACCATCTCTGGGCCAACCGATCAAGCGTTTCCCACGCCTCATCTTCTTTGTCGGGGGGCGAACCAAACAATCGCGTCGTTGTTTCCTCAAGGTTGGTGCGAAGCTCCTCGAGCAGCGCTTCTTCCGCCTGACTTGCCCGCGACTCAGATTGCTCATGCTGTGACATCGATCGATCCATCGATGTCAGAAGCTGATGTTTGATTCGTGACTCCTGCAAATACCAAAGGCTGGCTGCGATCGAAGCAATGCTGGCTCCCATGAGCACCACAGCGCTCAATCGATTGGATTGCACTAGTCGTGTGACCTTCCTAGCGAGGGTAGGTTCTCTAGCGGCTATTGGCTTGCTGCAGAGAAACGCATCCAAATCTTGCTCCAAGGCTCGCGCTGATGAATAACGATCCTTCGGATCTTTCTCCAAGCACTTCATGCAGATTCGGTCCAGGGCGATCGGTACATCGGCCCGAATTTTTCGAGGTCTTCTTGGCCGTTCCCTAGTTACCTTGCTGAGTAGCTGACTGGCCGATGCGGCTTCAAATGGGGGGCGATGCGTCAGTAGTTCGTAAAGAATTGTTCCCAGGCCATAGACGTCGATCGACTCAGTGGCTTGCACGAGATCGCCAGTCGCTTGCTCGGGTGCCATGTACGCTGGTGTACCGACGAGATCTCCGGTGACCGTGAGGCTCCAGTCTGCGTCTCGGAACTTGGACAGCCCAAAGTCAATCAGCTTGTATCGCCAGAATGGCGAATCCCCGCCTACCAAGACGTTGGAGGGCTTCAGATCGCAATGGATGACGCCGTTCTGGTGAGCGTGGGATACCGCGTCCGCCAGGGACCGCATGGCGGTGGCGATCAAGCGAATTCCTGGATCCTCCTCCCGAATCCAACGATCTAGCGTTTGGCCAGGAACATACTCCATGACCAACGTGGGAGCATTGTCCACCAAGATCAGATGAAGCGCTCGCGCAATCTGGGGATGGTCGAGTTTCAGCAGGGCATGCGATTCTCTCAACAACCGCTGCTTGCGATCCGAACCACCACCCACATTGCGCGGCAGTACCAGTAGAAGTAGA
>JBJSWM010000443.1:0-8399 GCA_046085865.1 Pirellulaceae bacterium | reverse complement strand
CCAAACCGGGCTCGGATGAAATCGATCGAGCCTATGAGGATGCATGGATCGGCGAGGAAGGGTACATCGACGCCAACGGGGTGCATCACCCCAAAGCAATTGCCTTCCTTGGCGACGTGCGTGGCATGGATGGGCGGAGGTGGACGGAGATCTTCGTTTGCGATCTACCACCATTTCCATGGGTACGCGGCGAAGATCCTTTGGAAGGAACTGAAGCGAAGCGCCCCGCACCACCATCCGGCACATCGACTTGGCGTCTGACTCGCACCGACTCGCGGCCTCTGCCAGGCGTCCAAGGCCCTCGCCATTGGCCTCGAAGCGATCGGACCGGTCGATGGATCGCGGCGCTTCTGCTGGACCCACAGAGCGGTCTGCCACAGTTGCATCGAATTGACATTCTCGATGGATCAATCACTCAGGTGAGCTTTTTTCCAGAAGGAGTCGGAAGCTGCTTTACCTGGAGCCCAGCGGGCGATTCGATCGCCTGCGCCAGCGGTAGACAAATTGTGGTGCTGGACCCATTCGAACGACGAGTTGTCGCCCAAAGCGAGATTTTAGATCGGCCACCAAGACCAGAAGCCGTGGTCTTCTCACCCTGCGGAACCAAGATCGCATTCGTACTGCCAACAGGGACTACCGAAGCGGAAGTTCGCAATCAGGTCTGGTGCTTGGAGTTGCCATCATAAAAAAACCGCAGTCGGCAAAACCAACTGCGGTTCTTGCATATCGCTCTTCATCCGCCCCCTGGCAAATCGTTGCCAGCGTGACGAAAGTGGCTCTGTCGTTCGCTTACTGAACCATGTCCTTCAGCTTCTTCAGCGGGCGCACTCGCACGGTGATCGAAGCTGGCTTGGGATCGGCCCACTGCATTTCACCGGTCGCTGGGTTGCGAACCTGTCGCTTGGGCAGCGCCTTCTTGTGCACAGCGACTACCTTGCAGAGGTCGGGAATTGTGAATTGGCCAGGGCCTTTCTTGCCGACCGACTTACCGATTTCCGCCTTCAGCGCCTCGAAGACATCCGCGATCTGCTTTTTGGTGAGACCGGTCGCTTCCGCCAGATTGGCGTAAATCTGCATTTTGGTCAGTGGCTTGTTGCCATCCGCTTTTGCCATGACGAGTGTTCCTTTCCAACTCGAATTCCGTGGTCGACTCTTCGTTCAACCGCAAACGAAGGTTGTGCAACGATTAAAAGAACTCCCCATAAAATTGCAACATGGAACCACCAGAAAACAGCTCAAAAAGCACTTTTTTCCTTATTTTTCCGCCTTTTTTATCCAATCGCGATCCTCTGAACCGTCTTAGGAACCTTTCACTGCGGTCCATCGTTCCTAACGACATCGCCCCGCTCCGCCCGTCCGTATGGCAGTGGATTGATGCACGGAAACAGGTCGGCGATCATCCGATCCATCGCCCCCAACCGCCCAGCTCTGGCAACAAATCCTCATCGCCGATCGACTGGAGCGCGGCATCGGCAGCCTTGGCTCGTTCCTCCGCTTGGCTCTTCAACCGGTCTGCAGAATTGCCAAGCCAGTAGTCCCAGGCGAGCGATGGACTGCTAGCAGCTGAAGTCGAAGAAGCAACGCTGGAGTCGCTTGCCGGCTGGGCCGGGGAGGACACCACAGAGACCGGATTGCCTTGGCTGATGCCCGAAGTGCTCAGCCAGTTATTGGCCCCCACCGCCGGTTCTCCCTCACCTGCCGCGGGGGAAGTAGAGTTTGGCACCGAGGCGCCTTGAGGCGTGGTCTGCTGAGTGGCCGGGGCGATCGGTGCAAAACTTAACTGCGATGGTTCCACTGGCATTCTCAGCAGTCGAAATCCATCCTGCTGTGCCCGGTTTTCGACCTGCGAGTTATTGGCTGGCAGCGTCGCGCGCACTTGGCTTCCCGTGGGATCGATCGCATCGACGGTCACCTGTGTGGCGGCGGCATCGAGACTGACCACCACATTCTTGTAGGCACCCCAGGCGCCCCGACCGGAGACCCAAGCTTGTGATTGTCCAGGCATCACCGCCGCCGTAAGACCTCGATTGATGGTGGTCCCCAGAAAGTCACGGATATCGAGGAATCTAGGATCCATCGAACCGACGCGCAATTCGTTGTTCTTGGAATCGCCGTCCGACTGGTTGGACACCACGGTCAAACTTGGAATCGCTCCCGAGAGGAACGGCAAAGCCTTTGGCTGGATGGTGTAGGTTCCAGGGGCGACATCGGTGAAAGCAAAAAGGCCATCGCGAACAAGCCCCTCCCGCTGAACGGTCTGGTTCGTACTGTCGACTCCCTGTAGCATCAACTGCCCACCGAGGTAGAACAGCGGATCGGTTTGCGGATTGATCGTCGAAACAACCACCCCTTCGATGGAGCGTGGCACAAAACTGATCACACTCAATGTGACAAGTGCAGACGATTTCAGACCGCTTCCATCACTCACCTCATACGTGAATGTGACTTGACCAGCGAAATTGCTGGATGGGGGACTGTAGATGACGGCTCTCTTATCACTGCTGATGGCTACCGATCCCTGGCCAGCAGACGGCTGTGTCACCAAGGAGATCGAAAGCGTCTCGCCAGCATCGACCTGGAGGTCGTTTGCCAGTACTTGCAAGGTAGTCGAACTCTGCGATGCGTTGACTGTGAACGTATCCGGGACGGCAACCGGTCCATCGTTGACCGCTGCGATCGCAATCGTTGCTGATCCTGTCGCCGAACCGCCCAGGCTGCCCCGAATCGTGTAGGTGACAACATCCACTCCATTGAAATTCACCTTTGGGGTGTAGATCAACCGCGTTCCGCTAGTGTTGATCGCCACCAATCCCTCGGTCGCCGAGGCGCTGATGATCGTCAACGTCTCCCCCGTCTGACTTGGAAGATCGTTCGCCAACACATCCAATTCCTTGGCTGGTTCGTCTTCATTCATGGAGAATGAATCCGCGACGGCGGTGGGGGACGACACGGTGGCCTTTACCTGGAACGTGACTGTCGATGTAGCGTTCAGGTTGTTGCCATCGGTGATGGTGTAGGAAACGGTCTCGTTTCCGGTGAATCCTGCCTTGGGGGTGTAAAGCAAATGAAGTCCGCTTGCTGCGACCCTCACCTGACCACCCGCGCTGGGTGTTCCCGTCGAAAGGACTCGGAGATTCTCTCCCGCATCGCCATTGGTCGTATCGTTCAAGAGGACGTTCGCGATAAAATCGACTGCGTTTTGAAGCACTTCGAAGGTGTCCGGATTGGCGACCGGAGCATCATTGACCGGCTGCACGGTGACCGAAACCGTCGCCGTCTTCGTGGCACCTGTCCCCACCCTAGCGGCATAGGTGAAAGTTTCTACCCCATTGAAGTTTGCGGCCGGCCTATAGCTGACCGACTTGCCATCGGTGGCAACGGAAATCTGTCCCCCGGCCGATCCGGCCGACACCGATGCGACCACAAGCTGGCTGGCTTGGCTGGCAGCGACGTTATCGTTTGCCAGAACATCCAGGGTCGTGGCCTGCGAGTCTTCCAAAACGCTGAAGCTGTCGTTGACAACAGAGAACGAATCACCGACCAGAATCGACCGAGTGCCGTATTCAATCTGAGACGGATCGATGACTTCGTTGATCCCGTAGAGCAAGAACTCCTTGCCGACTCCATCCGCCTGATTGGCACTGAAATTCGCCTCTCCTGCCGCTTTGGTTCTCATTGCCACCTGAGCCAGCAAGCGAGCTTCGCCGTCGAGATTTGCGGTCGAATTCGAAACACCGCCCACTTCGTCGATCAGGCCTGCCGTCGTCACACTACCCGATTTGGTGTTGGTGTAGACGGTCCCATGACTGATCGGCGCTGAACCCACCGTCTCGAAAAGATTGGCGTCATACGTCACGTCGAGGTAGGCAGAAAAAACTCCCAGTGCATCAGACGAACGGATGTCTTGAACCCAGATCTGGAGGTTGAATGTCTCCCCTACATCCAACTGGCTTACTGTTGCCCCCTGCTGGTTGACCACCCTCAGCTCGAATTTGCCAACCGCAACCTCTCGAACAGTGATCTGAAAATCCTGAAGACGAGTGTTTCCCGCTTTGTCGGTCATCGATACGGCGAAAGTTCGCGTCCCAAGCTGGTTGGCGGTTGGCGTCCACTGGACCACGCCAGTCGACGGATCGATCGTCATACCAGTAGGAGCATTGGAAAGCGCGTAGATGAATCCAGTTCCTTCCTCCGGATGAGCCAAATTGACGTTTAAGGCCACACCCACCGTCTGGGACGATGGGAAGGAGGTGGTGGGAAGTACCGCAGGCACCGTTTTGTCGTAGACAATGCTAACGCTAGGCGAAGATGGGCTGCCAACATCGCCCACCTTCTGGGTCGCTACCACCTCATAGGTACCATCTCCGAGAGCTGCGAAATTGTTGGTCGCCACGCGAGTGGTCGAACCGGTTGCGGTCGCCGTACCCAACACCGAATTGCCGACTCGCAATTCCACCACCGCTCCAGAGACTGTTCCCGAAACATCGAACTCTAGCGTTCCGGCATTGGTGATCCGGTCGCTGTTGCTGAAACCAGTGTCGCTGGTGGCAAGTAGCACCACACCGGTCGGGGCGTTGGTCACCGCAGGGATTACAAGAACCTGGGTATCGAACGTGTCGACCGTATCGGCCCCGTTGAGAGCCCGGACACCAACCGTCAGCGACATCGACCCCGAGTATCCGGAATTGGGGGTCACCGTCACCAAGCCACTCTGGTTATTCACTGTCAGCGTGTACGAGGAACCGTTAGGAATCACCGCATCGTAATAGACGGGATCTCCTTCAACATCCTGGCTGCTCAGTTGGATCACCACGGGCTGTCCTGGCACCCGAGCCGGGATCGTGATCGGATTCAAAAAGGGAGCACTGTTCTTGGTGTCGTTCTGAACCGACACCGAGAATGTCTCTTCCACGAAGTTCCCTTCCCCATCGGCGACCCGCACTGTCACACTGCTGGTCCCGGTCCGCCCTCCTACAGCCTTCAATCGCACTAGGCCGTTTTCGGTATCCTGGAAAATGGTAACCTTGTTGATCACCACAGGCGTCGTTGGTTTGTCACCGGCACCCACTGGAACCTTCGATATGGCGTCCCTCGTCGCATCCCCTTCGATCAACTGGCCGAAGACCGAGTGATTGAAGTCGAGATTCCGTTGCGGTCCTTCGGTGATAAAGAACTGCGAATCATTGGTGTCATCCCCCGCCTTGGCGAACGAAATCACCCCCGTTCGGTTGTGCTGCAGATCGACATCGTACTGATCATCAAAGTCGCCAAGGGTCGAACCGCCGGAACCGGTTCCGGTAGGATCACCACCCTGGATCACAAAATTGTCGATGACACGATGGAAAATGATCTGGCCCGAGTTGGTTTTGTCATAAAAACCACTTTCAGACAATTCAACGAATCGGCCCGTGGGGCGTGGCACCTCGGGTTCAAACAGCCGAAAGACCATCGTGCCATAGGTCTCGGTTTCCATCCGAGCACTGCGTCCTCCTGACAGGACTTCCGCAGTCAACAGCGTTGGATCGCTGGTGGTCACCGTGACGGTCAACGGATTGCCGTTGGGGTCGTAGGCATCGATCGGTATATGGAGAGGTGATCCGATCAGCACCACTTGGTTGCCGATCGTCGCAAAGCTGGGATTCTCCGAAGCAGGGATCGGCACCCCTGCTAGGCTCGATAACTGCGACAGCGTCTGCAATCCGGTCACTCGCGTCCCATTGGCAAACGTCCAAGTCGGATAGGCGGTGATGTTGTTGTCGGTAGCGATCTGATTGGGCGTGCGATCGGGGTTGGTGACTTCAATAAAGGGAAGGTACTTCGCCCCATCATCGAACAAGGCCTTCTGCGAGTTGCACATCGGGCACCATGCGGCGCCGTAGAACTTCACCCCAGCAGTGGTCAACGCTTTGGCAAAACCGACCAGATCCTGGTTTGCTTCTCCCTCGCCCTGCATTCCTGCTGAGAGCAAGTCACCTTGCTGCAGAGAAGCCCCAGACGCCAACGCCTGGCCACCCAGCTGATCCGAATTCGACCACCAAGCCGCAACCGCCGCAGTCTGGCTCTCCTGAGCACCAACCAAGTCGGCAGCCATCAACAAACGCCCCTCCAGTGACTCCACCCGCAACGACCGCTGAAGTGCAGCGCGAGCTGCAGCAATCGAACGTCCAATCGTCCCGATCATCCTTGTCTTGCCGGCGTGCCTGATGCGCATTGCCTTGGACCTCTCGATTTCCAAAAGCCACAGAATGAAAAAAGCGAACCTCAGCCCCCTGCCTCCGGTCGCTCGATCCAATCAATTCCCTTACCCTAACACTCAGTCGGAACCGAAAGCTCTCTCTATCCAGAAAGCTTGCTCCAAACAGAATCCTCTGCCCATTCATCCCAAATTACCGTCCTATCCGGTTTCCATCACCGGGAAGACCATCATTCTATTAGAGTCGATTCCGGGATCGGAGTTCCCGAAAAAAACCCCTCCAAAGGGCTGGGGTCCGTCGAGGCGAATCCAAGAAAGCGACGGTCACGGGCTTCTAGCCCATGCCTCCAGCCAACCCGATTTCCAACGCGGGATTGGAGCGCTACGCATCGACAAGCGTTCGACCTGGACAATCCAAGTCATGAAAAGTGTTAGGACGGGTGATTCAGGCGACAGTTTCTTCTGTCGATTTGCCCTCGTCTTAAGACCGGGTCACCCACCGAAAGGTGCTTCGCCGACGACGGACGCGAACTCGTCTTCACCGTCCCACTCGAGATCGGCCCGGGACGGTTCGATGGTCCTGCTTCGAATCAGTTGGCTTGGAGCGAAGCGACTCAGCCCCACCCGCCGCTGCCAGCGCGGCTCACGGACTCTGCAAATCCTGCTCAGATATCATCTGGAAACCCTTCGCAGCAAGCGTCTCCAACGCCCGCTCGGTATTGTCCACCATGATGGCGACGGCGGCAGGTTGGTTTCCATGCTGCAACAAAGGATAGGCTTGGATGATGTTGATCTCAGCCTGCAGGAGCGCGGTACAGATTTGAATCAGGGGTTGATGCCCTTTCGGCAGTTCGACTCCCACCAGATCACTCTCAATGATAGCCAGCCCCGCCCGCTCCAGAATCTCCCTGCCACGCTCCGGGTCGCTCACCAGAAACCGTACAAAGGCACACTCGGCGGCATCGCTGATAGAAAAAGCAACGATTCGGATTCCGGTGTTTTCAAAACGCCGAACCACTTCCAAAAGCTGGCCGACTCGATTCTCCAAAAAAATGGTGAATTGCCGAATCGTCGGGTACTCTCGACCACGCAACGTTAGATTTGGGGTGACTCCCCCCTCACCGTCACTCATCTGAAGCCCAGCTTTCGATCCAGAATTCTTGTGGGTCAATTATCCAACGTCACTCGAGCACAACTCTTCAGGTCGCTCTTTTCTTCATCTTAGAGAAGGCTCATCGCTTTGGTCAATCGAAAGAGCCCCAGCAATACGTTGCAATCGATACGAAGGGACACCTGGGCTCCCCCCGCCGCAGGGGCGATCCCCTCCGGTCAGATGGAAATGGTTATCCTGAAGTGGCTAGATCTCTACTGGAGTGCTGACGGGAGAAAGAGTGAATGAGCCATCCAAGAGTCCGTGACCATCGATTGTCGCATCGTGTCCGCTACCACGAATGCGACGCTCAGGGCAGGGTGCATCACGCCCACTACCTTCATTACTTCGAGAATGGACGTGTCGAGCTGATGCGCGCCAACGCGCGATCCTACAAGGATTTCGAGGCGTCGGGACTGATGCTGGTGATCAAGAAGATGGAAGTCGACTATCTGGTTCCTGCAGAATTCGATGATCTACTGGAGATTTGGACATGCGTCGAGAAATCCAAGGGGGCAAGGATCATCCATCGCTACGAGATCCAGCGAGCCGAATCGCTGATTGTTCGCGGCATCAGCGAGATTGGGTGTATCGACCGCAACGGGGCCGTCAAAAGACTTCCGGATTTTCTGCAATGGTCCGATTTATGAGTCCTGCACGTCGTCGACTGGCCTGGTTCCCAATTCATGGCGGCCGTTTCGCTGGCGCCCCGATCGCCTGCGGTCGCGAAATCTGACGATGGCTTCCCGCAATCCCTCCACCAACCGCTCCACTTCCTCGAACCGGTTGTAACCGAAGAACGAAGCCCGGCAGGATGCAGCGATTTTGTACCGTTCATGAAGTGGCATCGCGCAATGATGACCAGCTCGTACCGCCACTCCAACGCGATCTAGCATCTGGGCCACATCGTGTGCATGGACCCCCTGGACCGTGAAGCTGATTAGCGAATGTCTTAAACCAGATTCCGGTCCAAGAATCGAAACACCATCCAACGAAGATAGCCGTTGCCATGCATCGTCGACCAACTGCTGGACATGCACTTCCACTCCCTCGGCA
>JBJSWM010000442.1:0-2377 GCA_046085865.1 Pirellulaceae bacterium | reverse complement strand
CCCAAGATCTTCTACGCCACCCAGGTTTCCACCCAACCTCCAACCATCGCGCTGATGTGCAACTGGCCCCAAGCCTTCTCGGCCCCCTATCAACGCTACCTGCTCGGATTCCTTCGAGACCATCTCCCCTTTGGTGAAATCCCGATTCGCTTGTTTCTACAATCGCGATCCCGGGACGACCAGCGCGATGATCTCAGGATGGACGGCGACGAATAAACCGCCAGCCAGTGGTTCAACCAAGTTTCAGGGAGTCTCCAACCATGCTTCGCTAAAACGGCAGTACTTCATCGACTTGCCTCCCTCGACGAAGTAACTGTAGACAGCATGGATGGTCCCAAGTCGGTCCTGGATGATAGCTGGATAGTGATAAGAGCCTCCGGTCGCCTTCTCCAGATACTTCGCCAGCTTCCAACTGCCCCCCTCATCATCAGAGACCAACAACGCCAGCTGACTCCGGCCCTCCGTCGTGTCGTTGCAGATGATCAGCCACCTGCCGCTAGCAAGCTGCACACCATCTAATCCCGATCCAGGATTGGGAATCTCACTGCTGGTGACCGGCCCCCAAGTCGTCCCCTCATCCTGAGAAACACAGACTCGAACCCTGCCAGTCACTCCATTCTCCCGCATGTAAGCCACCACCGTTCCATCCTTCTTTTGGAACAATGCAGGCTGGATGTTGCCAAAACCAAGCAAAGGCCCACTGGCTCTCCAAGTGGCTCCCTGGTCGTCGCTGATCGCCATCAGGGAAATCGAAAAGGTGTCGGTGTAAAGCGGCAACAGCCAACGACCGCTCGAGAGAACCATCGGCTTGCAACGTGGCTGCCATCCAAGACGCTGAGATAATTTATCTGCCAGTTTCGACTGAACGCCTGCCACTTCCTGTTTCAATCCCGCCGGCAAGCGATCGCCATACTCCTTTATCCACTCCTGAAGTGCCTGCGTCGCTTGGACCGAAAAATCGTCTGGCTTCAGCAGCAGCCAATCGATGCGATCCCAAACGGGAACTCCCCGTCCGTCTCGATTCGACGACACAGCAACATTCGTAAGACAGGACTCCCAACTGTTGGCAAGGATGGTCGGCCAAAAAAGAAACAACCGCTCCCGCTCATCCAGCATCATGCAGGTGTTGCAATCGGGGAAGCCTGGTCGGTCGGCCATGACAAAAGGCTCCGACCAGCTCTCAGCGCCCCGCTTCTTGACCGCTCCGAGAACTCGAACATCATCTGCCTTACGCTCCCCCGATCCCCGATACCAACTGATCAGCAAGTCGCCATTTCGATACGCCACGATCCCCGGTGCATGATTGTGTTCTTGGTCCAGCGGAAAGACCAACTGCGACTGGAAAGAGAGCTCTTGGGCCGCAAGCGGCACTGCTCCAGCCCAATCGAATGCATGAAGAAGAATCAAAAGGAGGAAGATACGGGGGGCTCTCATGGTTTCATTCCGGTAAGCGATCCAATTCAACAGGCTAGATCAAGAAAGGATCGACTGAACCACCTCTCCATGCACATTGGTCAGCCGACGCTGGATGCCGTTGTGGTAGAAGGTCAGCTTCGTGTGGTCGATCCCGAACAGATGGAGCAACGTTGCATGAAAGTCATGCCAGGCTACGGGGCTCTCCACCACCTTCCATCCAATTTCATCCGTCGCCCCATACGCGATCCCTGGCCTAAGCCCAGCACCCGCCATCCAGACGCTGAAACCCGGCCGGTTATGGTCTCGTCCCGTCCCCACCTGATCGGAACCGCTTTGTGTGAAAGGGGTACGGCCAAACTCGGTGGTGAAAAGCACCAGAGTGTCTTCCAGCATCCCTCGCTGATGCAGATCCGCCAGGAGGGCAGCAACCGGCCGATCGATCCTCGCCGCCTCGGCCCCGTGATTCTCGAGAACATTTTCGTGAGCATCCCAACTGCTGCGCGGCGTCCCTGCGATCGGACCACCAGAAAAAACCTGCACGAACCGCACCCCTCGCTCCAGCAACCTTCTGGCCAGCAAACATCGGCGTCCCGCATCATCTGTTACAGGCTGGTCGATTCCATACAGATCACGCGTCGCTTGGCTCTCCGACTCCAGTTGGCTCACCTCCGGCACCGCCAACTGCATACGAGCGGCCAGTTCATAGCCTTGCCGTCTGGCCGCAATCACCGGCTCAATCCCCTCCGCCTCCCCGCCGCCCTCTAATGCACCTAGCAAAGTCAATGCTGCCTGATCTTCTTCCCGCGAGATCTTCTCCGAGGGGAACAGATCTCGAACCGGATTTTTTCCCTGCTGAAAAACAACTCCCTGATGGATCGTCGGCAGAAACCCGCTGGTCCAATTCGACGCGGATCCATTGGGACCGCCGCGCCCATCGGGCAGCACGACGTACGCTGGCAGG
>JBJSWM010000441.1:0-694 GCA_046085865.1 Pirellulaceae bacterium | reverse complement strand
CTTCTTTGTAGGGTGTGCGAGGCCGTCGGTAGCCTGGATGACGCTCCAGGGAGAGAATCGACGGGGTGAGTTGGTGTTTCTTACTTTTGGTCACGACGGCGGAACACACCGTCATAGTCGATCAGCGTTTGGTTCTGGTGTGTTCGCGGTCCGATCGATCTGGTCAAAACGGTCCGCCAGCGATCTTGCAGGGTGAACGCCATGATGTCCCTCGCCCCTCGACCGACTCACACACCCTACGAATCTCGTGCTCGTGCTCGTGCGCGTGCTCGTACTCGAATTTGACGCTTGGTTCTGGTCTGTTCGCGGTCGGATGGATCTGATCAAAACGGTCCGCCAGCGATCTTGCAGGGTAATCGCCATGATCCCCGATACGACCGGCTCACACACCCTACAGGGTACCTCGCGATTGTTTCCCTTTACCCAACGCGCACCAGGGTACTGCCGACAATGGCAATCGCAGGACCAGAAAAAACGCTACGGCGCTGTCCCCCTGTGAATTCCCCGAGCGCCGGCAAGATCAATCCGTGGTGGCTGAACTGGAAACAGGGCCACGATCCGGTGATCCCAAAAACTTTTGGCAATGCAACCTTCGGATGTAGGTGACCTGCAATAAAGGGCACTTCGATCTCAAAGATATCTCTCGCCCTTGCCGGAACTTCGTCTTTCCCCCTGCGATCGCTAGTCCCAAGCG
>JBJSWM010000440.1:0-2947 GCA_046085865.1 Pirellulaceae bacterium | reverse complement strand
ATTCGACTTTCTTGATGGCACTTGCTTGGCATGCGACTTGGTAAGAATGGGAATCACCGTGGCTTGGGCATCTCCTGACTCCAGCGACGCCGCCCGATCGCGCGGCTTGATCCCGCTTCATGCCTACCAGCTTCCCTACGGCGCGACGATAGTGCGCCAGGAGGGACGCATCGTCGGTACCCAGTTCCTTGTCGCCAGCCGTCACGCGACAAAAGCAACCGTGCTGCTCTACGATCAAGTCCAGCAACGCGAACCATCGCATCGCGTCCCGATGGAATGCAGCGGTCAATGCCTTTGGCGGGCCTTCGTCCCAGGCGATCAAACCAAACAGCTCTACCACTTCCAGTTGGATGGACCCTTCGACCCGGAACGGGGATTCTGGTTCGATGGAAGCGCAAGGCTGCTGGATCCCTACGCCAAAGCTCTGGCGGGGGAGTTCCTGCATTCGACCGATGGGATCATCAGGCCTCCCAAATGCGTTGTGCTGGAAGACCATTTCGACTGGCGCGGAGACCGGCCCCTGGGGCGCCCGTGGAACGAATCGGTGATCTACGAAATGCATGTGGGGGGCTTTACCAGCCATCCATCCAGCCGATCGCATCGCCCAGGAACCTTTCTTGGCCTCTTGGATCGCGTCGATCATTTGAAGAGACTGGGGGTGACTGCGGTCGAGCTGATGCCGGTGCAGGACTTTCTGGAAGGAAGCGTCTTTGGAGGCGATGGTGGCCGCAAGAACTACTGGGGTTACGATCCCCTCGCGTTTTTCGCTCCCCATCGCCATTACGCGGTGTCATCCCATCCGGGGGCCCAAGTTGCTGAGTTCAAAGAACTGGTTCGGTCATTGCATGCGGAAGGGCTGGAAGTGATCCTGGATATTGTCCTGAACCACACCTGCGAACAAGGTGCGTCAGGGACTGTTTTGAGCTGGAAGGGGATCGATGCTTCGGCCTATTATCTGATGCATGGTCAGTCGCACCAGTTCAGCGATTACTCCGGATGTGGAAACGCGATCCACGCGCACGATCCGGTCTGCCATGAAATGCTGATTTCCGTATTGAGGCATTGGGTACATGAGTACCATGTCGATGGATTTCGGTTCGATCTGGCAAGCATCCTGAACCGCACCAGCGATGGACTGCTGGTGGAACAGTCCCCGCTGATCGAAGCGATTCAAAGAGATCCTTTGCTGTCGGGAACCAAGTGGATCGCCGAAGCATGGGATGCTGCGGGAGCCTATCAGGTGGGTACCTTCGGAGGCGAAGGCTGGTCGGAGTGGAATGGACGTTTTCGCGATGACCTACGGAGGTTTTGGCGCGGAGACCCCGGCATGGATGGAGCCGCGGCAACGCGATTCAGTGGGTCTTCCGATCTCTACCAAACCTCCGGCCGCCCCCCCAGCGCTTCCATCAACTTCGTCGCATCGCACGATGGCTACACGCTGGCCGATCTGGTGGCGTACGAGGAAAAGCACAACGACGCCAATGGCTGGGATAATCGCGATGGTGAGAATCAGAATTTCAGCTGCAATCATGGCGTCGAAGGTCCGACGAATGATCCCGAAATCGCTCATCTGCGATGTCGACAGCAACGGAATTTTTTCGTGAACCTTCTGCTGGCCAAGGGAGTCCCCATGTGGACCGCCGGTGATGAAGGAGGTCGGACACAGTCAGGGAACAACAATGCGTATTGCCAGGACAATGAGATTTCCTGGATCGACTGGGAACGGATGGTGCAGCAGGATGCCCTGGTGGAGGGAGTCGCAAGGCTAGTCAAACTAAGAAAAAGCCTGAGCCAATTGGAAACGGATCGATTTTTTCGTGGCGCCCCCGATGGTCCATCGCCTTGGCCGGATATCCTATGGCTGGACCCGGATGGACGGAACCGAACCTGGGACACCGGGGCTCGGCACCTCGCTTGCTGGATCGCTCCTGATGCTCCCTTGGCAGAACCCGACGCAGTGCATGCCTCCAGGCACCTTCTGGTCTGGTTCCATGCTGGGGATCAGCCCCAGGAGTTCCGGCTTCCGGAAGGATCGGATGAAGTCCAGTGGAATTTGGTGGTCGATACCACGGTGCCGATCGACGCGCCTTGGGTTTTCAACGAAGCCGAAAGCCGCGTTGTACCCCATGGAGTCCAGCGGACCCTGCCCCCCTTCTCCAGTGCGGTGCTGATTGGTACCCCAGTAAAAAAAGATGAAAGTCCCCTTCACTACGGGCGACCAGCCAACAAGAAAATGTAGGCCGCCAACAGCGCCGGACTCGATGAGGTAGACACCCGTGGAAGAGCAGCAGTCGGGGAAACCAGGCGATCGCTTGAATGCCACCGAGCAATGGGGAGCGGCACCCACCGACGAGCAGTTGCTACGGCTGCAAAAGACCTACCGCTCGCTGATCGAAGGAGATCGATTGCAGTGGACTTCCTACCTAAGGTTGGAGCGGGTGCTGGGGCGGGGAGGTCAGGGCGTGGTCTTCCTGACAAGGCGACGCGGTTCGGATGATTTCACCCTTCCCGTCGCAGTCAAGTTCTTCACGCCACAGGGTTACCCTTCTATGGAGGCGTACGAAAGTGCGATGCGTGGTGTCGCTTCGATCGCCGCCAAGGTGGCTGGTATCCAGCACGATAATCTGATCGATGTCCAGGACTTCATCGAACGCTCTCGCATTCGCATCATGGTCTCCGAGTGGATCGATGGGTTCGATCTGGAACGACTGGTGGAGCCGGCGACGCTGGAGCATTGCCGACAAACGGTCACTCCGCAGCGATGGAGCTACATCAATGACGTGATCGCGACGGCCGGAGTCGACAGCTCTCGCTTGAAGGCCGGCGTTGCCGTCGCCGTCGTTCGTGACTGCCTCAATGGCTTAGCAGCCCTGCACCGAGAAAGGATTGTCCACGGCGACATCAAACCAGCCAATCTGATGCTGAAACGAACCGGACTGGCCAAACT
>JBJSWM010000439.1:0-8191 GCA_046085865.1 Pirellulaceae bacterium | reverse complement strand
ATCCGGACTTGATGCCAGACACTTCAGCAAGCCGCTGATTCTCTTGAGGTCTCTGCCCCCATCAGATTCTTTTTCATTTTTCTGAGAATCGCCGATTTGGATTGGTGATTCCCTTTCTGTAGGCCAACGGCGATTGGTGGTTTTCCTAGGTACTTGGTGATCGAACCTGGACGCCAGAGACCCGGATAGGCAAATCGGAAGGGTTTCCACATGATCGGAAAAAACGAAATCGTTGGAAAACATTACTCGCAATCGCAGTTTGTCTGGCAGTCCCGTTCCTGGCAATCGCACTGCTGCTGGGGGCAGCAGCGATGGAGATTGAATTGAGAAAAAGCGGAAAGAGATCACCAGATTCTGCAGTCTACGGTAAAACAACCGCGATTCACTCCCACAAGCAAATACCGGATGAAAACCCGTCTGTTGTCCGAATCCAATCGTGGGTCGATGTACTGAGAACCTTCTACTTGGACATCTTTCCACCAGATCCTGTTCCTAAACTGACTCCGGTCTTTCCCGGTGTCCGAAAAGACGACCGTCTGTCGACGCCTTAAGTGGCATCTTACCAATGCAATCCGCCGATGCGATTCATCTCCGGGGCGTATCGTCCTATGAGCCAAAGCGCAGGTGATGCTTCGGCGCTGATTTCGAAGCGAGCTATCTAAAATGAAAGATCTATATCGGGACTCGAATCCAACACCGCTGCGAACCATCTACAACGCGAAGGTGACGCAGAAGAGGACTTACAGTGCGAGGTGTTGGTGCTTGTGTGTCTTTCTTGTCATTTGTCTCGGGTTTCCCGTCCCAGCAAATATCCTCTCATTTCTTGCTGAGTTAAAGATCGCCGGGGAGCAACCCCTAACGGAGGCAGAGGTTGCCGATGAGTCAGCGAATTCCCTCCAAGACACTAATTTTAAGACGATGGAACTTTTTTTGCGGGCATTTTGGAATGACTTTAAACGGCGAGTCCGTTTTTAGGCGAATCACCCGAATCGATCGTTTGTACCGAATCAACATTCCGTCGATCTACTCCGGGACGTTCTCTCAGACCAAGAATAGCTCAGCCATCCTTCGCTCGAGGTCTGAAGCTAGGGTACTACGTCGGTGAGGTAAATGAACTTCGGGATCGGTCTGGTTTTTTTGCGAATCGTCCAACGGTTCCAGTGATTGCTATACCAGGCCACAGGGACTTGGCAGGTTTTTCAGATTGAAAAGCAATCGAACCAGCGCCGGAAACCTTTAGGTGGTCACTCGGAAGGGTGTCCAGATGGATGTGCTAAAAAGTTGTCGCTGGAAAGCGTCCTGCCTGATCAGTTCTTGCTTGATGGTTCCACTACTGGCTATTGTGCTGCTGCTGTTTGCGGGAATGATGAATCAGGGTGCTCGACCCCATTCCAGGACCCCAGCGGGCGCAAACAGCGAAGACGTTGCAAAAGATCCAAAGGGCAGTGGACGAAAGAAAGGGACCCGGCATCCATCAATTGTCGAGATGAATTCAATTTGGGATGCTGTTGAGACGCTGAAGTACGATCTTTCTGTTTGGTGGAATGGCGAGTGAAGCCTCGACGGGCAGATAGGCCACAAGCAAGCCTTGACGCGGTTTAGTTGGCTTTTCAAGAAAGCTGGCTTTTGACGCGCTAGGATTCGGGGGGAATTTGGAAAGACAGGGGTGATTTAGTACACTGACAGAGGTTTGGGGGTAGGTCGCTGGTCGATCGTAGATCTTTGAAAAAGATCTTTCCCAAAAGCCCCCTTTCGGTCCCTCTCACCTCCCACAAGGATTCGCTCAGCATGCCTTCCGCCAACTCCCGCGCCTCCCGCCGTCGCTTCCTGCAGCAGGGAACCTCCGCCGCCGCTCTGGCCGCCAGTGTCCCCTACATCCCCTGGACTCAAAAAGCCTTCGCCAACGCCTCCGCCAACGATCGACCTCGCATCGGTTGCATCGGTGTGGGAAGCATGGGGCAGGGAGATGCCAAAGGCCACAACCACTTCGGCGATATCCTCGCGGTCTGCGATGTCGATTCCAAACATGCCGATCAGGCTCGCAACGACAATGAAATCGGCAAAGGAAAAGCCGATTCCTACAAGGATTATCGCAAGGTGCTGGAGCGGAACGATATCGATGTGGTCAGCATCGTCACGCCCGATCACTGGCATGTGAAAATCGCCATCGAAGCCCTTCAAGCTGGCAAGCATGTCTTCTGCCAAAAGCCGCTGACACTGACGCTGGAAGAAAACCAGCTGATCCGCAACGCCTGCCGCAAGTACAACGATCGCGTCTTTATCGTCGGCACCCAGCAGCGCAGTGACCGGGATCGGTTCCTAAGAGCCGTCAACTTGGTGCAAAAGGGGATGCTGGGAGACATCGAAAAGGTGACGATCGGCATCAACGGTGGCGATGTTGGCGGTCCATTCAACAAGTCGACTCCCCCCGAGACGCTCGACTGGGACTTCTGGCTGGGGCAGGCCCCCAAGGTCGACTACATCGACAAACGTTGCCACTACCAGTTCCGTTGGTGGTACGAATACTCCGGCGGAAAATTCACCGACTGGGGGGCTCACCACATCGATATCGCGCTCTGGGCCCTGGGTCTAGACAAGGAAGGTACCGGACCGATCGAATTCGATGGTACCGATGCCAAGCATCCTGTCGCTTTCAAGGATGGCTATCCAACGATCGACGACAGCTACAACACCGCTCACGACTACTCAGTCAAGGCAACCTTGGCCAACAAAGCGGTGCTGGACATCACCAGTCGAGGTGACAACGGGATTCTGTTCGAAGGGACGAAAGGAAAAATCTTCGTCAACCGTGGCAAGATCACCGGGACGCCGATCGAAGAAAACTGGGACAAGGATGCCTACGGAGAGGCGGAACTGAAGAAGCTGTATCACGACAAGCCGTTCGAAGGGCACAAGGAGAACTTCTTCCGCTGCGTGCGCGAGGGTGGCTTGCCGGTTTCTGACGTCTTCAGCCATGTGCAGTCGATGAACGTCTGCCACCTGGCCGCCATCGCCGCACGGCTCAATCGCATCATCCGCTGGGATCCGAAGGCCGAGAAGATCGTCGGCGATGAACAGGCTCAAAGCTTCTTCGCCAGGACGCCTCGCGCTGGATTCGAGATCCCGCGAGTCGGTTGATCGAACCTGATGCCAAAGTAAGCCGCATCGCAGAAATGACTTGCGATGCGGCTTTCTTCTCTCAGTCCCAATTGTGTCGCCTGACCAAAAACCAGTTCGCTGGAGATCGCACCGATGAACCGATATCTTCCGCTGTTGGCTCTGGCTCTTTTCCTGGCCACACCGGGGTTCTTCGCGCGTGAGGCGCTGGCGCAGGGCGCGCCGAACCCTCCCACTGCCCCCAATACTTCTTCGGCCCCCGATTCTTCTCGCGCGACTGCGGCTCAGTCTACTGCGCCTCAGTATCGGGTGATGCTGCTGGAATTCCAGTGGAAGCCAG
The DNA here is from genome assembly GCA_046085865.1 of Pirellulaceae bacterium. Taxonomy (GTDB): domain Bacteria; phylum Planctomycetota; class Planctomycetia; order Pirellulales; family Pirellulaceae; genus JBEISR01. The sequence continues at coordinate 4,734 of JBJSWM010000439.1, read as the reverse complement.
GGGCCGACCCAGGTTGGAATGAGGAGCATCCGCTGCCGGCGATCAAGGAACTGCTGGAAGGCGACAAGCTGGAGTGGCACGAGCTGTTTCAGGTTAGCTGTCTGGATGGAGTCCCCACCAGCCTGCAGGTGGGGCGTACCATGGCCGTGCAGGTAGGGATGATGCAGACGCCGCAAGGAGGCAAAGTGCAGCGGATGGAGAATCGTCAGGTGGGGACGCGCGCGGAGATTCGCGCAACGTCGCTGGAACGTGGGGTGTTGGTGGAGCTGGATTATGAATCGAGCCGGATTCCGCTGAACAAACCGGCAGGGGATGCGGAGGCGACTCCACCCACCCACACCCTGCAGACCAAGACGGTGGTCCGAGTCACCTTGGGGCAACCGTATTTGGTCAGCGGGACTAGCGACAAAGAAGGTTCGCGATTGATTCTGCTGGTGGTTCCAACGCGATAAGAACCCTCAGGCAGTGTGATCGATCTCTTGCGGCTTACCAAGTTTCGGCAGCCGCGCCGTCCATCGATCGCCAGTAGAGAAAACCGATGACCCCGGCCGAAAGCAGCCCGGCGAGAAGGATCCTAGCCCAGGTGGGGATGCGACCGGCAAACGCGGTATCCAGCAGGGCGATGATTCCGGGAGCAAACAGGGCTGGCAGATCATCCCAGGAGATGCTGGGTGTGCTGCTTCGGAATCGACCCCATGCCACCATGGCACTGATCACCACCGCCAGAGGGGCGGCGATCGAGGCAGCCAGTCCCTGTGGTGAGAAGAACGCGACAATCGCTACACCCAGGGTGGCAGCCAAGACGGAGACGACCCACTGAGCCATCGTGCCGTAGGCGCTGGCGGCCAGCAGCAGCGGTGGTCCAAGTCCTCCGATCAACACCCAGAGGCCCCAGCGCGGTGCTTTGGTGGCGATCCAGCGTTCAACAAGCCAGCCATTGAGCAGGGTACTGATGCCAATCGCCAGCATCCAGATCCCTTCCAGAGAATCGATATCGCGCCATCCGCTGGATCGGGGAATCGACAGCCATGCGGTAGCCCACGCCACCAGCGACATGGTCAGCAACCGCCAGTTGGCATGGCCACAACAGAGGCTGCTTGTGCCAAGCAACAGGGCTGCTACACCCATCGGCCAGAACAGTCGCTGCCAACATTCTTCTGACCACCATTCCCAAGGAATGAGAGTTTTGTACTGAGCGACAACGATTCCCGCCAGCCAAGCGATCGCCGTCAGACCAGCGCCAAACCAAGTTGGCAGTTTTTTGGAAGTCGCCAAGGCGATCAGCGCGCCGATCAAGGCTACCCCCGAAGGGATAGCCAGAATGTCGATCAGGAGCTGGGCATCAAAAGGCATGGAAAGCCTACAGTCCGAAGACGAGGTTCGAGGTGATTTCGACGTCGTTGTCGATCTTGCCAGCGCCGTAGGTCATACCAAACTTGGATCGATCCAGCTTCCATTTGCCCTTCAGCGTGATACTGTCTTCATTCATCTCCACGTCGCAGGGCACCTTCACTTCGACTTCCTTGTCCAGCATCTTCATCTTGCCGTGAATGACCGCCTTGCCTTCCCCTTCGCTTTCGATCTTGGTCGACTGGAAGGTGATCTTGGGGTACTTGCGGACATCAAAGAAGTCCGGATTCTTCAGGTGGTCGGTGAGCTTGGCGTCGTCGGACCAGAGGCTGGTCGCGTCGATGGTGATTTGCAGGGAGCTTTTGGCGGGGGTTTCAAAATCTGCCTTGGCATCGACTGTAAATTCCTTGAACCCGCCGGCATGCTGTCCGTCGGTCTTCTTGCCGAGAAAATCGATCTTCGATTTTTCTTTGTTCAGCTTTAGAGGCTGCTGGGCAAAAGAGTTGGAAGAAGCCAGGGAGACCACCAAAGCAACAGCCCAAAGGGCACCCGATCGAATCATTGCCAGAACTCCTTTTGGAAGAACCAAGAAACATCCATCGGTCACTTAAGACCAGCCGAAAGTATCTCTTCCTCGCGATCGGCAGGATAGCAGGGAGGAAAAAGATTCACTTGTTTTTTATTCCATTGCACTCGGCTGTGAAGGAGGTCGAGGGCTTCTGCGATCGGATCGATCACCCCGGAATTCGCTCGCCCCGCACCAGATCCTCAAAAGTCTCCCGCTTGCGAATCGACTCGGTCTTTCCCTTTTCGATCCAGACCTCCTCGGCTCGGTAACGCCCGTTGTAATTGCTGGCCATGACGAACCCGTAGGCACCTGCCACCTCCAAGACCAGCCAGTCTCCGACCTCGGCCAGAGGCAGTTTCCGAGGCGACACTAGGCCTCCTTCTTCTTGAGTGAAGATATCGCCTGATTCGCATAGCGGTCCGCCGACGACAACGTCGACCAGAGGTGGGTTCGATTTGGCTTTTCGATGAGCGACGGAGATGGGGTGATGAGCCCCGTAGAGGATGGGGCGAGCCAAGTCATTGAATCCGGCATCGACGAGGTAGAAGAGATTGTCTCCCATTTTTTTGACAGCGCGGATTTCGGTCAGCAGGTAGCCACTTTCGGCGACCAGATACCGTCCCGGTTCAATTTCTAGTCGGATGGAATGTCCGAAGCGATCCTGCAGTTGGTTTCGGGTTTGATTCCAAAGCTGGAAGTAGCGATCCAGATCGATACGCTGCTGGCCTTCGCGGTAAGGAACCGGCAGTCCGCCACCGGCGCTGATGGTGGTGACGCTGCGGCCCACCTGCAGCACGACTCGCTCCATCGCACCGCAGACTTGCTGCAGATGTTCCAGGTCGGTTCCGCTGCCGATGTGCATGTGGACTCCAGTGACCATCGCGCCATGGTGGTCCGCCAGTCGCAGCACCTGCTCCAGAGATTCATGCCAGATCCCATGCTTCGACTGAGGTCCACCGGTGTTGGTCTTCTGGCTGTGGCCATGGCCGAAACCTGGGTTGACTCGCAGTGTGACGTTGCAGCCTGGAATGGCTTGCGCCAGTTGCGCCACCATATCCGGCGATCCGCAATTGACGTGCAGTCCATACCGGCGGATCGTTTCCAATCCTTGGGCATCCAGTAGGTCAGCAGTGTAGACGATCGGATGCGGGTCTCCGTGTGGCGCAAATCCGGCCGCCAGGGCTCGCTGCACCTCTCCGCTGGTGACGGCGTCGACAACCACTCCCTGCTTTCGCATCCGATCGAGGATGGCGATGTTGTTGCAGGCTTTTTGGGCATATCGGATCGTATCAAAAGCCTTCAGGTCGGCGATCCGCTGATCGATCAATGCAGTGTCATAGACGTAGGTGGGAGTGCCGTAGCGAGCTGCCAAGTCGGCGACAGCAACCCCTGCGATGTCCTGTCTTGTGGCGGGGAAGGGGGGGGCGATCGTGGTCATCCGTGCATCCTGAAGGGAATGGAACTGCAAACGTGGGTCGCTTGGGGTGACAATTCCTAAGCGGCTTTGAGCGAAAGACGGTGGAGGGAAACGAGCGGCCAGGAAGGGACTTCTCAGCGCGTCTTCATGGTGCTTCGCACAGGTGCTTCTCTCAAGTGCTCCGCACTGGTGCCTTTGGCATGGAGCTGCGTCCTGGCGCCTCGCCATGGTACCGCAACCATAGGCAGTGGGTTGGTGTGGATTCCCACCACCCTCAGCTCTGTCGACGCTGTCGCACGCGACGGGAGTATTTTTCCATGAAGCGGCGTTCGGAGCTAGTCAGTGAGGATTGTCCTTGTCGATGGATTTTATCGAGGATACGATCGGCTTCGGCATCGTCCTTGGCCGTGGCTTCCGGATCATGAAGCTTGACATCGGGCCGGACCCATCCTTGGAAGATCGTCTTCAAGCGGCTCCAGGGTTGCTCCATCCAACGCAGATGGATTCCTCGGAAAAAGTAGATCGCAGCCCAGGCGGCGCCAGCGAGGTGGACATCGTAGGCGACGTTCGGTCCGGAGCCTGCCATGAGGTCCCCCAGCACCAGAATCAATCCCAGCACCCAGGCGGGTACGGGGAGGACACCCCAGAAATAGACTTGGACCTTCGGATAGAGGAAGACAAAGAGCATCACGACGCAGGTGACAGCGCCAGAAGCGCCCAGAACGACGGATGCGTCATCTTTCCAAAGCGAGTGACGGATCAGCCAGACCAACCCGGCTCCGACAACCGCCGTCAGATAAATTCTCAGAAACTCCGCTTTTCCATACCGATCCTCGACCGCTCGTCCCAGCATCCACAGACTGAGCATATTCCAGAACAGGTGAAAGATATTCGCTGGATCGTGGACAAAGCCATAGGTCAGAAGCCGCCACCACATCCAGGGCTGAAACAGATCGCCGGCGTGCAGCGAAAGAAAGTTCGTCAGACTGTCGTCGCGACCGGAAAAAATCGCGTTGGCGGCAAATGCGACGACGTTGACGATGATGATCTGCGAAATTGCCGACCTGCCATCCCACGATGGGGCAAGTCCGCCAGGGACCGATTCCGGGTAGTAAGGGCGATCGTATATCCCCATGAAGCTTCGGCGACCTCAGAATTGGCATCTCTTGCATCGACCCTGGGGACCGATGGTCCGAAGGCCGATCATGGGGACTGTGTGGCCACAGCGTACTCCGTCGCTTCGCTGTGTCGCTCCATCGATCAATTCGAGCCATCTTCCTGGGAAGGATTCTCCAGGGTGGGAGGGCGCACCGAAGATGGCTCTTGGGGGGATGGGGTGCTGCCAGGGTTGTCTGGAGCTTTCTCTGCCGGCGGTTCTTTGGCCGGAGCTGGTTCCGGC
>JBJSWM010000438.1:0-1350 GCA_046085865.1 Pirellulaceae bacterium | reverse complement strand
GGTGTCGACAGCATCAAAGAAACATTGCTGGAGGGGCACCAAGTTGGCAACACCAGCAGCCGCCAACAGAGTTGGCATCCAATCTTCCCCCGCCACAATCCCTCGGTAGCGAGTCCCGGGCTGGACTTTGCCTGGCCATCGAATCAGCGCTGGGGTGCGCCAGCCACCTTCCCAATTTGTATTCTTCTCACCCCGGAAGGGCGTCGTGCCAGAATCGGGATAAAGGCAGACCATGGGACCGTTGTCGGTCAGGTACAGCACAATCGTATTGTCGCTGACCTGAAGCTGGTCCAAATGATCGAGTAGATTACCCACCAGCGCATCATGCTCCACCATCCCATCGGCATAGAAACCCAGTCCCGTCTTGCCAAGGTTGTCTTTCTTGACGTGGGTGAAGTTGTGCATGCGGGTGGTATTGAACCAGCAGAAGAACGGCTTGCCTGCCTTGGTCGCGCGACCGACGAAGTCTTTGGTCGCTGCCAGTACTTCTTCGTCGATCGTCTCCATCCGTTTGGTATCGAGCGGGCCGGTGTCTTCGATACGGCCATCGGCGTACGATCGAATCACGCCGCGCGGTCCGAATTTCTTCCGAAACTCTGGCGTCTCTGGATAGTCCGCATTCTCCGGTTCCTCCTCCGCGTTGAGGTGGTAGAGGTTGCCGAAGAACTCATCAAAGCCATGATTCGTTGGAAGAAACTCATCCTTGTCCCCCAAGTGATTCTTTCCAAACTGCCCTGTCACGTACCCGACCGGCTTGAGCAGCTCGGCAATCGTCGGATCTTCCTTCCGAAGCCCCAGGTCGGCCCCTGGCAAACCCACCTTCGACAGACCCGTTCGAAAAGGAAGTTGGCCGGTGATGAAAGCCGATCGCCCCGCGGTGCAGCTTTGCTGGGCGTAGTAGGTCATGAACTGACCACCCTCCCTGGCAATGCGGTCGATATTGGGAGTCGAGTACCCCATGATCCCCTGGTGATACACGCTGAGGTTCCAATACCCGACGTCATCTCCCATGATCACCAGGATGTTCGGCTTGCTCTTTTCCGATTGGCCGTAGCTAGTCAAAGTCGAGCAGAGCAACAGAAGAAAGATCAGGGGAGTAAGCCAACGGGTCATTATCGATTCCTGCATACCGAAGAAGAGAAAGTGGAGCGGCGGCGAAACGCTCTAGATTATAGCCCCGATCGAAAGGATGCGCAAGCGATAGGGGCTTGGAGTCGGCATCTTGCCAGCGCAATTCCTAGTACCAGCAACCCACAAAAGAACCCGGCCGCTAGCGCGGTCCGGCTAAGACTGCGCCGCACGCAAAACGATGGCAACGGCGATTCCTGGTACCAGCAACCCACAAAAGAA
>JBJSWM010000437.1:0-1913 GCA_046085865.1 Pirellulaceae bacterium | reverse complement strand
GATGCGCCAAATGATCCAGCACCAGGAGAAACAGAATCAACTTCTGGAACAACTGCTCTCGGCCACCAATCAAATGCAGAAGCAGCGGCAGACCGAACTCCAGCAGTGGAAAGAAGCCAACCCGCATTTGGCCAAAGCCTGCCGCAAAGCAGCCGACACGCTTTCTCGTGTCCAAACCCAATTCCTGGAAAGTATGACAGAAGAAATCGCGGAAAACCAGGAAGACCTACTGGATGGCGAATTCGTGCTGCAGGAGTTTGTCGACAAGTACGGCCCTAGACTCGCTCACCTGAACGGGCTTCTTCAGGTCGTTGCCCAACTGGGAGGCTGATCGCAACCGCAAAAAGCCTTCCCCGCAGCTTTGCGGTGCCATGTTGCGATGGAATAGGATCAGCAGTGCCGTTCGCCTGCTTCCGGTCCTTCATCGCTGGGCAACATGCCATAGTGCCGAAGCTTTTTATAGAGGGTCACTCGAGAGATCCCAAGCTCCTTCGCAGCGCGACTGCGATTCCCTTTGGAGCGAGTCAAGGCGTCATGAATCCTCTGAAATTCCTCCCGCTTGGCAGGATCCGCCAAGAAACGAGGGGAGGGGATGGCAGAGCCATCGGAAGGGGGACCGTCCAGCCGATATCGACCCGCCGCGTCATCCACCGCCTCTGGCTCCTCCACCCATGAATGCGATCGATCCAACTTCTGCGGCTCGCCAGATTCCTCGTCTTCCAAGTCCAGCCATAAAGATAGATGCACTTCTTCGATCTGGTGATTGCAGTTGAGTAGCGTCACCTCCAGCACCTCTTGCAACTGAGCCAAATTACCCGGCCATGGATACTGCATCAGCAAGCTCTTGGCGGCTTTCGTAAGCCTCGGCACCGGCTTGTTTTGGCGAACAGCAAGCCACGACAAAACGGTACGAGCGATCGTAGGGATCTGCGGGGCCAACTCACGCAACGGCGGGATCCGTACCGTCGCCTTGGGAACCATCCAATCACGCAACTCTGATTCGATTGATTCCCAAGGAAACGCACCTGATTGCTCACGCAATCCAAAGATCAAGTGCCCTGCGTTCCCTCCATCAGCATGCAGTGCCCTCTGTCGCTCCAGCCAGCCAGCCAGTCGCTTCTGTAACGAGGGTGCCAACAAGGGACACGATTCCATGTACAGAGTGCCACCCTGGATAAAATCAAGCCAACCCATGAGGTAGCGCTGCTGATCTGCTGCACTGGCACCGTCCACAATCCCACCGAAGATCGCTCGCTCACTTCTCTCCGGATCCAAATACTCCACCGAAGAGCCCATGAATGGATAAATCGACCAGGGTGACTGTTGGTGGATCCATCTGGCGATCAGAGACTTCCCGACCCCTCGCTCGCCGACCAAGCAAACCGGGGCACTCTGCCCCGCCAGCGCTTGGATCTGGCTGACGATTGGACCCAACCCCTCAGTTCCAGCAAGCTCCTGCATCAAATCCCGCTTGTGATCCCCCAGAAATCCAGGATCTGTAGCTTCCCAAAGCGAGTTGCTAGCCGACTCCTTCAACGCTCCATACGGTTCCTTAGAGCCATGCTGAAAACGATCCAGCCATATCGGAAGCTGGATCACCGCTTGCGGCATCGGAATACACGTGCTGGCCCCACTGGCCAACCAAGTCGCATGATGCGTGTGGGATGGTGTGAGCACTGCCACCGGCAACCGTGAGGCATGCAGCCTTCCGACGGCCGACAACCGCTCCTCAGATGGCGCCCCCGGTTGCATCCCAGAAAGAATCACCACTCGGTCTTCCTGCGACTCACTCAACGCCAAAGCCTCGGATTCGCAGGCTACCAATGTCACATTGGTGCGCAGCGCCATCCACTGCCTTAGCTGGCTGTACAGTTCCTCCGGAAACCACAAGGCATAAATGAGCGTCATGGGGA
>JBJSWM010000436.1:0-2763 GCA_046085865.1 Pirellulaceae bacterium | reverse complement strand
CGCTATAATCCGATCCAAGTGTGACCTAGCGGCGATCTGATTTTGTGCGGTCCATCTGTTTCTTGAGGAGTTTTTCCTGTCATGCCAAAACTGACCGTCGAAGGAATTGGGGAATTCGAAGTCCCCTCAGGCAAGCGTTTGACTGCGGCCCTTCGCGAGGAAGCAGGCACCGACCAACTCCATGCTTGCGGCGGCAAGGCTCGCTGCACCACCTGCCGGGTGGAATTCCTGGCGGGGGAACCCAAGCAGATGACCGTTGCCGAACAGACGATCCTCCGAGAGCGAGGTGTTAGTGGAGTTCGGCTCAGCTGCCAAATTCTCTGCGAAGAGGATATGCATGTTCGAGTCATCAGCCGGCTGGAAGGAAGTGGCCGCAAGGATTGCGGATCGCCACTGGCCGCTGAGATCGAACCGCAACCGGTGGCGTGGGTGGAGCGGGGTTGAGCGGTCAAGGCGTCGTGGGATAGGGTGGGCTTCTGGAAGATCGCACCCTCCGATGCGCGATGCAGCGAGAGCGATCTCCATCGTCGGGTATCGATCTGGCTCTGGATCGATCAGGCGGGAGGGTCGCCATTTGGTGGATTGGAAGAGCGATCTTCTGCGCGTTGGGAAGGGCGATCGAAGTCGTTCAGTAGGCAAGGGAGCAGCAGCAGATCGCACACCAGGGCGACTGCGATCGTGATGGCGCCCAGCGACGCAAAGACGCGATGATCGCGCGTGTCGCTGAAGAGGACCGAGCTGAAACCTGCTAGCAGCACCAGGGTGGTCATCACCATCCCGCTTCCTACGGCGCTGAACGAATTCCGGAGGGTCGTTTTGCGGTCAGCGTGCCTCGGTTGCTCCAACTGATAACGCGACAGGAAGTGGATCGTGTCATCGACGGCGATCCCCAGGCAGACGGTGAAGGCGCAAACGCTGACGATCTCCAGTGGCTGACCGGTGGCCGCCATCCAGGCCCCCGCTGCCGCAAGCGGAAGGAGGTTGGGGATGACGGAAATGATCCCGATGCGCCAAGATCGATAGACCAGGGCCATCACTCCGAAGATGACGATCGCGGCCGATCCGAGGCTTTGTACCAGATCGGTGACGATCTGATACAAATTGCGCCACCGCCATATCGGCTCTCCCTCCATCGTCATCTCCACTCCGGGAAACTCTCTCTCCTTCTGGCTCAGCATCGATTCGATCTGCTTGAAGATCGGCTGATAGGTGCGCGTTCCCAGATCCTGGACGCGAAAGCTGATCGTGGCTCGCTTTGCCGCTTCATCCAGCAGCATCGATTTCAGAGGGGGTGGAAGCAGGTCGATCATGGAGCTTTTGTCCGAGACGGGTTGATCGCCGGGAAGCCAGGCTAGCAACCGGGCAACCGACAGTGGGTGGCCGATCAGCGGCTGTTCCTTGAGAAAGGCCTCCACTTCTTCCAGGAGCGTCAGGATCCTCGGCAATGGCAGCGTCGAATCGTCCCATCGCAGTTCGATACGGCATTGATCCAGTCCCCCCATCGATTCATCCATCCAGTGCAGCGTCTGCTGTTCGGGGCTACCGCTGGGAAAGCTGCTGGCGCGACGGTCGTCGGGGCGCAGGGTCAAGGTTGCTGCGCCCAGAACGCCCAGGAGGAGAATCGAAAAAAGGCTGACCCAGCGACTGCGCGCCAGGAAGAACTCCATGACCCGTTCGATCCCTGGCATCCAGCCATCGACCAAATTCCGTTCGGTGCCATCGGCCAGTCTGCAACTCCATCCCGTCCGGCAGATGAGAGGGATTACCAGCATCACGGAAATCCATGTCAACGTCACACCCAGGACGCAGGAGGTGCCGAATTCTCGGACCACTTGGTGGTTGGCAAAGACCAGAGAGCCCATTCCGATGGCGGTGGTGAGCGAGGTTAGGAAGCAGGCCATGCCGACCTCTTCCAGAGTCTGCGGCAGGCTTCGTACGCGCTTCGTCCTTCACTCAGCTTGCGGCGGATATGCACGATCATGTGCACGCCGTCGGTGAAGCCCACCAGACTCAGCAGCACCGGAAGGATGACATCGCTGAAGGGGTTCAACTGCAGCTGAAAGTAGCGGAGTATTCCCAGCGTCCAGAGGACCCCTACGATCGGAGCCAAGGCCACGGTGAAGACAACAGAGAGTCCTCGGAAGAGGATCATCGCCATCGCCAGCACCATCCCGTAGCCGATCATCTGATAGAGTTTCTGATTGCGTTCCTGATGTCGGATCATCATCAAACGAATCGGCACGGGGCCAGTGATCGAGAAGCGGATAGGGCTTTCCGGGAAGCGGTCGGCTTGTTGCTGCGCGGTCTCCAGCAACCTGTCGGTACTGTCTTTTTCGTCCAGCACATGGATCCAGTTGTACCGGATCGCCAGCAGCAGGGTCTGGGCATCCGGCGAGAGGCTTTGGCCGACCACCAAGGGGTGCTGGGTCGCTTTGTTGCGTGCGGCATCAAATCGCTGCTGCGTTGCTTTGGAACGTGGCAAAATGGGTTCCGCCAGTCCGAAGATATTCACCGGAGGGGTCTGATCGAGCCACTGGACGGAGGCGACGCTGGGAAGTGCTTCCAGCTGCGCGACCACTTGGCGGATCGACTCCGATCCCTGGGGCGTGAAGAAGTGGGGGCTTGTTGCCACCAGGATTGCATCGGCCTGTCCCAATCCAGAGCGGATGGCGGAACCACGTCGACGGCCCCGGGAGGGAGCCGGCGTCGTTCCATCCGATGCGTGGGGGTCCTGTTGCTGGCTGTCCTCCACCTTCGCAGGGT
>JBJSWM010000435.1:0-2465 GCA_046085865.1 Pirellulaceae bacterium | reverse complement strand
CATGGGGTGTCCTCATCGAAGCCGAGCAGCTGGACGAACGCTGGGAAACACTGCAGCAGGAAGCCGAGGAGCGATTCCGGGTCGTTTTGCCCAGGGATGTTGCGTTGATGCCGGGAGTGGCCGAACTGCTGGAGAGACTTGATCGCAGGGGCATTCGGCGGTGTGTAGCTACCAGCAGTCGCCGTTCCTTCGCCACGGAGGCGCTTTCCCTGGCAGGGATTATCGACCATTTTGAGTTTTTGATCTGTGGCGACGAGGTGGCTCGTGGCAAACCAGCACCGGACATTTATCTTCAGGCGGCGAAGTCATTCCAGCTGTTTCCCGAGGAGCTTTTGGTTCTGGAGGACAGCAGTCATGGCACGGTGGCAGCCCGTGCGGCGGGCTGTTTTGTAGTCGCCGTTCCCGGGGATCACAGCCGGCACCAGGATTTCGCGCAAGCTCATCTGCGAGTCGATCGCGTCGACGCAGAGGCAGTTTGGTCGGTGCTCTAAAGCCCCCTCGCTTTTTGCTTTTCTCCAACTCGCGTCGCGGATTGACTGGGGCGACCTAGATCGCCTCAACAACCACAGCAGTTGCGTTATCGCGTCCCGATTCCGCCACCGCCTCGCGCACCAGTCGGTCGGCTGGTGGAAGATCGGCCGTTGCTGCCGAGGGCATGCGCGTCAGCTCCTCCATCGCGCGATCCCAAAGCCCATCCACCACCCCATCGGTGCAAAGGAGGAATTGGTCACCGGGGTGCACCTGCCGCATGCCAACCTGTGGGATGAGGTACCGATGGCCGGCACCCAGCGCTTGCGCTAATACATTTTTTCGTGGATGCATCCTCGCTTCCCGCTCATTGATCTTCCCATTGCGTCTCAGCCAACCAACATGGGAATGGTCGTCGGTGCACTGGACCATGGTGCCCTGACTTGGCAGATGATAAAGCCGGCTGTCGCCGATGTGTCCGAAAAACAGATGATCTTTTTTGAACCAACCCAAAGTCAGCGTGGCACCCATATTGCGGCATGCCGGATCGTAGCGACTGAGCTTCAGCATCTCCTGATGGATGCTTTCAAACAGCTCGACGACAATCTGTTGGTGATGTGCGATGAAGCGCTCCAAAGAAAGGCCGAAGTACTTCGGGAGGATGAGTGTGATCTTATCGATCGCGATCTTGCTAGCGAATTCTCCCGATTTCTCCCCACCCATTCCATCGCTGACTGCGAATAGGAACTCCTGCTGGTCGGTGCTGGCTTCCCCAATTTTCCCCAGATAACGGATCCCGGATCGATCCAGCAGCATGCCAAGAAACGAATCTTCGTTGTTGGGGCGAAATCTACCAGGGTGCGTCGCGCCGGACCAACGCATTCGTCGGACCATGGAACCTTCGGGGGTGGCGGCGGCTGATCCACCGCTGGCCAAGGCGGGATCGATCAGCGTTGCAAACTCGAAATCGATGACGCAAAACTGACCATCGCTGGCGCGGTAGGTGATGTTGCGAAGGAATGGATCGTCGTGCCGCACTCCATACTTCTGCAGCGAGGCAAACATCTCTTCGATGCGACCTTCGCTCATCTGCTCCACGCGGGCTCCACAATTGCTTGTGACCAGTTCCAGTTTCTCAGGATCGGCGGCGATCAATCGAGGAACGTAGTTGCAGCCACTGGATTCCAGATGGCGAAGGATCATGCATTCGTTCTCGAATCGTTCCTTCGCGCGATCGCCACGAAAGGTCTTGTAGACGCGGCCATCGTAACCGATTCGAACGACTGCCCGCTGTGTGTTTTTTGCTTCATACATCGCCAGAGTCTCCCAGCAAACGCCCTGTCGTACCTCTGTCCGGTGACCGGGCCCGTGGCATGTCATTATGCCACTTCAATCGGGCGATCGTGTCGCGTCTGGAAACGAAAGGAATTCTTGAGGCTGCCTCGGAAAGATCAAGTCTGAAGCCATGGTGGGAACTGACCTGCTGGCGGCAGTTCGATCACTCGCACTCTCTGGATTCCTTCAATCGCTGCCAGTTGCTCGAGCGCCTGAGCTGGTGGGGAACTGTCCAGGTTCAGGACACCGATCGCTTGGCCACCTGGTTGGCTACTGCCACGGCCAACCGACATCTGGCCAATGTTGACGTGGTGCTTTCCGAAGACGGTACCGACGCGTCCGATGATGCCGGGTACGTCATGGTGAGTGAACACCAACAGCTTTCCATCGAGGTACGCTTCCAGGCGGTAGTCGCCAATCAAAATCAATCGCGGCATGTGGGTTCCGAACAGTGTCACACCGGCTCGCATCTGTTCTTCCCCGCCCGACACGTCGGCGACGATGGACGAACTGAAGGCTCCCATTTCACGACTTCGGTTCTCCGTCAGTTCAATGCCTCTTTCTCGAAGCAGCCACTCGGCATTGACGATATTGACATCCTCCTCCAGTGCCCGTTCCAGCAGCCCTGCACAAAACGCTGCAGTCAGCAGTTGGGTTTCCCG
>JBJSWM010000434.1:0-742 GCA_046085865.1 Pirellulaceae bacterium | reverse complement strand
GGTCCTCGATTGCCCAGCCAGTGGTTGGGCTGCCCCGGCCGCTGGCATACGCTGCGGGTTGTGCTGTTGGTGATGCCATCTACTTGGTAGGTGGAACAGAGGATCCGGTGGCGACCAAGGCGTCGGGAGAGCTTTGGCGATGGAGGCCGGAGAAGCCGGGAAGCGGATGGGAGCGGCTGGAGGACCTTCCGGGCCCTGGCATGATCTTGCCGGTAATTGCAGCCGACTCCCGTGGTTTTTTTCTCTTCAGCGGCGCATCGCTTGAGCCAGACAGCCAGGGCAACCCGGTCCGCACGTATCGGAAGGAAGCCTATCGATACGACATCGATGGTGGCTGGCGGTCCATTTCGCCGTTGCCGAGAGCGGTGGTGGCAGCTCCATCGCCAGCGCTCGCAATCGGAAAGGAAACTTGGGGGATTCTGGGGGGCGATGACGGATCCCATGTCGGCTTTCAGCCCCCGTCGCAGCACCCAGGGTTCCGCGACGACATGCTGCTCTATCATGCGCGAGAAGACCGATGGGAAATGGCCGAACGGCTCCCGTTCGCGCAGGTGACAACTACCACGATACAGGATGGTCCGCATGCCATCGTTGCCAGTGGGGAGGTGGCTCCCGGAAGGCGAACCGCTGCTATCTGGATGCGTCTGCAAGACGCTCCGTGATTGAAGTCATCGACCTGGGGGCCGTTGCGTCGCCAAGTTGGCGGGCGATGCAGGAGGCAGAGCTTTCGATCGAATTTGCG
>JBJSWM010000433.1:0-546 GCA_046085865.1 Pirellulaceae bacterium | reverse complement strand
GGAGCATCCTGCCGACCAGGTCCACCGGGGGCTCCGCGAGATCGAACCGATGGTCGATGGAGTCGACGCCAGTCGATCTGCAAAAGATCTGGCACTTCGCGTTTTCCGGAGGATTGCGCAAGCGGAGGCCAAGGTGCATGGTTGCACGGTGGAGCAGGTCCATTTTCATGAGGTGGGTGCGATCGACTCCTTGGTCGACATCCTTGGGAGTGCGATCGCGTGGGACAGCCTGGGGCTACAGCAGGCTGTCAGCAGTCCGGTTCCTACTGGATACGGCCAGATTCGCATCGCCCATGGGGTGGTATCGCTCCCAGCACCCGCGACCGCCGAGCTGCTGCGAGGCATCCCGTTGGCCAGTTGCCCAATCCCGATGGAAATGACGACGCCGACGGGAGCCGCATTTCTTGCCGAGTTGGTATCCAGTTTCGGGCCGGTCCCCGCATTCCCGATCGATGCGATTGGCCTTGGCGCTGGAACTCGCGATCTCCCCGACCGACCGAATGTGCTCAGGATTCTCATCGGTGACACCCCTTTGGAAAGCTCACG
>JBJSWM010000432.1:0-1454 GCA_046085865.1 Pirellulaceae bacterium | reverse complement strand
GCTCGATCATGGGCGGGTGGTTCTGGAAGAAGTCCACCGATTCCCCAACGGTCCAGTGGCAGTCGGGAATCGCCTAGCCTGGAATCTGCTTGGACTTTGGCAGCAGATCGAACAAGGCTTGACCCTGGCAGCCCAGAAATTCGGCGATCGAATCGTTAGCGTCGGAGCCGACACCTGGGGTGTCGACTACGTCCTGCTCGATCGGAACCAGGATCTGGTCGGCCCTGCTTTCTGCTATCGCGACACTAGGACGGTCGGCATCCTGCAGAAAGCCTGGACGCGAATGCCCAGGGAAGCGATGTTCCGCGAAACCGGCCTCCAGTTCATGGAATTCAACTCCGCCTTCCAGCTCCATGCCATGCGACTGGAGAACTCGCCCCTGCTGGATGTCGCCGACCGCTTCTTGATGATCCCCGATTTCCTCCACTGGATGCTCTGCGGCGTCGCCGCCAACGAAGCCACCAACGCCAGCACCACCCAGCTGATCCGCCCCGGCGATGGCAGTTGGTCGCAGGCGATGATGGAGGCACTGGAAATCCCTCCCCATCTGTTTGAGAAGACGATCCAGCCGGGGACCGTGCTGGGAGAGATCCGCAGCGATTTGGCCGATCGGACGGGACTCCCGAAACAGGTCCAGGTGACTGTCCCGGCCACCCATGACACCGGATCGGCGGTGCTTGCAGTCCCCGCTTCCCAGTTCGCTCCCCAACAGCCCGACTGGTGCTACATCAGCAGCGGGACTTGGAGCCTGATGGGGGCCGAGCTGCCCAGGCCGCTCCTGACCGACGCCTGCATGGCTCGCAACTTCACGAACGAAGGAGGAGCCCTGGGAAGTGTTCGACTGCTGAAAAACATTTCGGGACTTTGGCCGATCCAGCAATGCCGCGCGATCTGGCAAAGGCAAGGCAAAGATCTGCCCTGGAAAACCATGGTTCAGCTAGCCGAATCGGCGCTGCCCCTCCAAAGTCTCTTCAATCCGGATGACGCTCGTTTCGTCGCACCTGCCAACATGGTCGAGGAGATCCAGTCCTACTACCGATCGACCGGCCAAGAGGTGCTTGAGGATCCAGGAGCGATCGCCAGAAGCTGCTTGGAAAGCCTAGCGCTGCGGTATCGAGTCTGCTTAGAATGGCTGGAAGAACTCCTGGGCAATCGACTGGAGGTGATCCATATCGTCGGAGGCGGTGTGCAGAACCATCTGCTTTGCCAGATGACCGCCGACGCCTGCAACCGCACGGTGGTCGCCGGCCCGATCGAAGCGACCGCGATTGGCAATGTGATGATGCAGGCGGTAGGGCGAGGCCAATTGGCCTCCATCCCCGAAGCAAGGCGTTTACTGCGGCAAAGCGCCGAAGTGGTGGAGTACCATCCAAGACAAGCCGCTGCCTGGAACGAAGCCGCCGCTCGATCGTTCTGAACGATCGCACTATTTTTCCCCTCGCCCGATCCATCAG
>JBJSWM010000431.1:0-1182 GCA_046085865.1 Pirellulaceae bacterium | reverse complement strand
GTCACTGGTTCGAGTCCAGTATCGCCCATTGCGCATCCGCTTCTTCCTCTTCGAACCCCGGTTTTTCCAGGGATTTTGAAGCATCGCGGTTTTCCGGTGCGACCTCTTGCAGCATTTTGCTGCACTTTTCTGCTTCGGGTTCTTCTTCGCCTCCCCCCACTAGTTCGGTTTTTACTTCGGGTGATGCTTCGCCTTTCCCCGCACCGGAAAAGACCAAACCAGCCCCCTTCAAATCGGAAGTCGAAACCATCCAGTAGTGCTCCTGAGCGATCTGCTGCGTATGTCCGCAGATGGCAGCCGCAATATGAGGACGCAAGTTTTTTGCAAAGTCTGATGCGCAAGAGGCACGCAGCGACTGGACCACCTTCGGCCAGGCTTCTACTCCAGCCTTCTTGATCAACGACAGGAACCCCGATCGAAGATTCGTCGTGGTCACTACCTCGGGGAAGATTTTTCCTTCCTTCACTCCATTCTCTTCACGAAGCGCCGCCAACTCGGTCACCAGCTGCGGTGACATCGGCACCAGGCGCTTCGCACGGTTGGCATGATGAGCCGTCTTCGGCGAATCTGCCACCGTCAGAAAGCCGTTCTCCCAGTCGATATGCTCCCACAGAAGATTCGCCAGCTCGCTAGGCATGCGGAGCCCCGCATGCCTAGCCAAAAGCAGCAGCACCCGCCAGCGGGTGCTGCCTGCCACTGCCAGCAGCTTATCGACCACCTCCATCGGAACATAATGCTGCCGCTCCTTGTTCGACCGAACCGACGCCGGCAGTCCCGCAAACGGATTCCTGGCGATCAACCCATCCTCCAACGCCTGCCGAAAGATCTGCCGGCAGAAACCGGTCCGCCGACGGATCGTATTGATCGCCAGCGGCTTGGGAGGCGAGCCGTCCTTTGGCTTGTCCCGCTTGTTGGAAGTCTCCAACCAGGTTCGAAACGACCTGGCATCGGCTGCAGTGATCGTCGACAGCAACCGATTCTCACCAAAGAATTCGATAAGGCGACTCCTGGTGTGTTGATAGAAGGTCCATGTCGCCTCCTTCACCTCGGGCCGACGAGGGTCCAAATAGGACTTCAGATACCCACCCAGCTTCTCCACCGGCTTGGTATAGCCGCCAGGCAGTAGCCCAAGCCGGCGATACCTATCCTTCAAAGTGTCGGAAAGACCCCCGATGAACTTTG
>JBJSWM010000430.1:0-3083 GCA_046085865.1 Pirellulaceae bacterium | reverse complement strand
CATGGGCATGCAACCACCAGCACGGCGATCGCATGAATGGCCCCTTCGATCCAGCCGTTCCAACCCTGCATCACCAGACTCTCATCCACCTCGCTCTTCCCTTGCTCCACCTTCCCATCGACAGGTATCCTTTCCCCTGGTCGTACGATCACCAAGGTTCCAGGAACGATCTGACCGATCGGCACCAGTCGCTCGCCCGCCGCATCGACAATACGACCTTCGGTGGCTTGCAGACGAAGCAGACCCTGCAGCGATTTTCCGGTCGCTTGTTTCGCCATCGACTCCAGCCACCTACCCAGCAAGGTAAGCGAGATCAGCATGGCAGGAGTTTCGTAGTAGGTATGCCTGGTTTGCTCTGGAAGCCCCGACGGGAAGAAGGTGACCCAGCAACTAAGCAGCAGGGAAGCCAGGCATCCAAGAGCGATCAGGGAGTTCATGTCCGGCTCGTTGCGCAGCAAATGACGCAGGCCAGT
Organism: Pirellulaceae bacterium; assembly: GCA_046085865.1. GTDB lineage: Bacteria > Planctomycetota > Planctomycetia > Pirellulales > Pirellulaceae > JBEISR01. The sequence goes on along the minus strand of JBJSWM010000430.1, from coordinate 2,610 downwards.
GACCATCATCGATCGCCCTGGGAGCAGCATCGCGCCAAGGGCCAGCACGGCGAACCCGATTTCCCAGGATCGCATCGGCATCCACCGCATCATCTGCTGCATCCACGATCCCCAGAACATCGGCAGCATGGAGAAAACAAGAAGCGGTAGAGAGAAAAGGAGGGAGCCGACGAAGCGCTGGAGGGGAGCTGAATGCCAGAACCCGGTTGGCTGGTCGGCAGGCAGGGCAGTGGCAGTTGCGGCCGTTTTCTCGACGACGCCATAGCCAGCTTTTGAGATCACTTCGTAGATAGAGTCCCAGTCCAACTGTGACTCATTCCATTCGATCGTTGCCTGTTCGCCAGGGAGGCTCACCGCAACACTTTGTACCCCCGGCATGCGCGCCACGACGCGTTCGATGCGCGCCGAGCAGGCGGCGCAGGTCATTCCTTCGATACCGACTGATTTTTTCACAGTGGAGATATTTTCAGAGTGGAATCGTCGACTCCCGCGTGACCTCCGCGCGGTAACCTTCTTCTTCAATTGCCTGGACGCACGCCAGCCCCAACGACTCGACAGTCTTCACCACAGCCTTCGAATCGGCAAGAGACACATTTGCCTGGACGACACCTGGAACCGCCTGCAGCGCTTCTTCCACTGCCTTCACGCAGTGCCCGCAGCTCATCCCCTCCACCTTCAACACCAGCTCTTTCATCGCTTCTTGATCCTCGCATGAGCCCTTTTGGACTTAAAGGCACGGAGCCCGCCACGGCCCAACCAGGCATCCACCCAGCGGCTCTCCATTTGCCGCTCATTCTACGCAGCGTGAGAAGAAAAGGAGCCTAGTTTTGCCCAGGAAAAATGAATGATGCGCTTTTGGAAAGAAGGGAATCCAAAGAACCCAGCCGCTTGCGCGGCTTGGCTACTATCAGGTAGAAGAATGGTCGATAGACCAAACCGCCACTATCCACCAGCAGCACCATCCCGAAGTGGCGGCACCACGCTTGCCGAAAGCCGAACGGCCGAAGTTCAAGCGTCCTATGCCGAACTGGCACGGGTGAGACGCCCGTGCCACGAAGGCAGCTTCTGTGTTGGCCCTTTGGGTCTGAAAATTTCGCTAACCTGTTTATCTTTTTGATTTCTTGCGAGGAGCTGCCTTCTTGACGACCACCTTTTTGGTCGCGACTGGCTTGACGACCTTATTGGCCTTTTTGGCAGATACGCTGCGGTCGGCCTTAGGAGCCGCCGGCGCACGCTTGGATGCCGACTTCGCCCCCTTTGTCTTCTTCGGCTTGGCCTTCTTCACACCAGCCACCTTGGTGCTGCCTCCGAAAATCGCATCCCAACCTACCGAATACTTCTGATTGCTGCCTACGCGTGTGATCGTCACAATCCAGATCCTCTATATCAAAACAATCACGGAATAAAAACAAACGCCCCTACGAACCATCGTCCACGAATCTTTCGTAAACGATCGTCAAGCGTTCCCAAGGTTACGAATGCAGTTTTTTGTAGCGGAAGCGACGAGGCTGGTCATCACCAATCCCCAGCCGCTCCTTTCGCTGTTGTTCATAAGTCTGAAAATTCCCTTCGCACCAGTGCACGTACCCATCCCCTTCAAAAGCGAGGATATGGGTTGCAATCCGGTCTAGAAACCATCGATCGTGGCTGGTGACCACAACACATCCTACAAAACTGAGGATCGCTTCCTCAAGAGCTCGGAGCGTATCCACATCGAGATCATTGGTCGGCTCGTCCAGCAGCAAGACATTGCACCCCCGTCGCAATAGCTTAGCCAGGTGCACCCGATTTCGCTCCCCGCCCGACAACGCCCCAACTTTTTTCTCTTGATCTGTCCCCTTGAAGTTGAATTTGGAGACGTAGGCACGGGCATTCATCTTCTTGCCGCCCATCTCTAACCAGTCGTTCCCGCCGCTGATCTCCTGATAGACCGTTGCGTCCGGATCAAGTGAATCACGGCTTTGATCGACATACCCCAGTTCCACCGTCTCCCCGATCCGAAGATCGCCCGCGTCGGGTTGGTCCTGCTGAGTGATCATCCGAAATAGCGTTGTCTTTCCCGCTCCGTTCGGACCGATCACCCCGACAATCCCACCGGCGGGCAATCGGAACGAGAGGTCTTCGATCAATACCTTATCTCCAAACCCCTTCTTCAGATGGTCGGCCTCCACCACCACCTCGCCCAGATGCTTTCCAGGCGGAATCTGAATCTCCAATTCATCTGGCCGATCCTCAAACTGCTCGCTAGCCAACTGCTCGTACGATGCGATTCTCGCTTTGCTTTTGGCTTGCCTAGCCTTGGGGGACATCTGGATCCACTCCAGTTCCCGCGACAGGGTCTTTTGACGAGCGGCCGACTGCTTCTGCTCGATTTCCAATCGCTTCTTCTTCTGCTCCAGCCACGCCGTATAGTTCCCTTCGAACGGGAAGCCCTGGCCGCGATCCAATTCCAAAATCCACTGCGCTACATTGTCGAGGAAGTAACGATCGTGGGTGACGATGAGCACTGTGCCGGGATACTCGCGCAACTGATTCTCCAGCCAGTTGATCGTTTCCGCATCCAAGTGGTTGGTCGGTTCGTCCAGCAGCAGCAGGTCGGGCTTCTCGAGC
>JBJSWM010000429.1:0-11331 GCA_046085865.1 Pirellulaceae bacterium | reverse complement strand
GCCTTCTATCCGTACCGTTCCCGAAGGAAGTAGTTCCGACTCCGCAATTCCATTGACCCCGATCAACTGCTTTGCATCGCGGATTCGAGTGGCATCGGACCACTGGTAGGACTCGGCTTTGGGAATTTCCCCCAAGATTTTCTTTCCCAGGCCAGTCTTGGGCCAAAGATGAAGAAATGCCATGAACAGAATCGGGATCGCGGCGAGAAAGAGGATCAGAAACGTCAGCCCAGTGGAGAAGCTATCTCGAAAACCGAAGAGCACCGATCCCAAGCCAGCGGCGATCCCTGCGACCAAAAGCATCGCTCCCGATGGGATCACGATGTCCAATAGGATGAGGACAACTGCAACCAGAAAAAGAAGCGTGGCGATGGTGATTGGTGCCAAGCTGAGAATCTCCCGGAAGAGCGGACGGATCGGAAATGCAGACGCCAAGCTTTTTCGATCGATTCAACGACAGGTGCCTAACTCGCCAGACATCGCTGCAAGAGAGCACCCCTATAGATTGTAGAGCGAGGGGGGAGGGCTGCCGAGTCGCCGTCGGGGCAAGACCAATTGGCTTGGGCTGGATTGACAGTATGAGGCCCTGCGAGGGCTCCCGACTTTGCCTCATACGATTCGGAAGATGCCTTTCGGTGGATACAAGCCATGCGGCGACTATCGCTAGGCAATTCCTGAGGGACGCGGTGTCGCGATCGCCACTCCAATGAATCCCCGAGCGGCTCGAAGGCTTGGTTTCGGGGGGGCGTCTTGGAATCGGAGGTCCATCTGGCAATTCTGGGGGGCCTGTCCGTCCGGCCGACCGGAGTGGGCGGGATGGAGTCGTAGGGCCAAGGGCTGCAGATACCACGCAGGCGATGCATCTCACTCTCCACTTGGGAGGGTTGCGAGGCACGATCGGGGATGGCCTTTTCCTTTCGCTCTTCTAGTCATTTTGTGAGTCATGGCTTGGATTTCGCGTATTCAGTCCGCCGCAGCGGACGTGATTGGTTCTCTTCATCGATGCCCCCGAGTCCCAACGCTGCTTTTCGAGTTCGAGCACCATTTCGTGGGATCCGAGTACCTGTACGATAAAGACCAGTAGTTGGAGCGCCCAAGCAACCAGAATTCCTGGGGAGCCGAATGGGAGAGGAAGGGAGCGGTTGGCGGCAAGGCTTTGGTGGTCAATCCAGGGGGATTGGACTAAGATACCAGAGTGCAGATGGAGCTTGAGATTCCTCGGTTTTTGGTTCGGCGTTGCGTCGGGCTATGGGGAGTCCAGGTGGGGTTACAAGCGGGGGTAAGGTCAGCCATGGGTGATTCGATTTCTCCGGCGGCGATTGCGGCGTTGGTTGGAGCCGCGATTTTTTTCCTCGCCTTGATGGCCTTTCTGGCGATCTTTGCCAACTTCTTTTGGCTCTGGATTCAATCGGTCTTGACCGATGCAGGCATCACGATTTGGGACTTGATCGGGATGCGGTTCCGGAAGATCGATGCCAGGACGATCGTGCGCAGCAAGATCATGGCGGTGCAGGCAGGGATTAAGGATCCTGATTTGACCTCCGCCAGCCTGCAGGCTCATGCCATGGCTGGCGGGAACGTCCCTCAGGTGATCCGTGCGCTCATTGCAGCACGAAAGAGCAAGCAGATCACCTTGACGTTTCGCGAAGCGACGGCGATCGACTTGGCGGGCCGTGACGTCTTGGATGCGGTGCAGACCAGTGTCTATCCGAAGGTGATCGATTGCCCGCCCAAGGGGGCTTCTCGACCTTCGCTGGATGCGGTCGCTAAGGATGGGATTCAGTTGAAGGTCAAGGCGCGGGTGACGGTGCGCGCGAATTTGCAGCGATTGATCGGCGGGGCGACGGAAGAAACGATTGTAGCGCGAGTCGGTGAGGGGATTGTTTCGGCCATCGGTATGTCCGACAGCCACAAGCAAGTGCTGGAAAACCCCGATGTGATTTCCAAGCAAGTGCTCGCCAAGAAACTCGATGCTCAGACCGCTTTCGAAATCGTGTCGATCGACATCGCCGGCATCGACGTCGGGGAGAACATCGGAGCTCGACTCCAGGCAGACCGCGCTGAAGCCGATGTACGCGTCGCTAGGGCTCGTGCGGAAGGCAAGCGAGCGGAAGCGGTGGCGGCGGAGCAGGAGATGATTGCCCGGATGCAGGAGAGTCGGGCGGCACTGGTGCAGGCGGAGTCGCAGGTGCCCCTGGCCATTTCGACCGCATTGCGGCAGGGAAAGCTGAACATCATGGACTACTATCGGTTAAAGAATGTCGATGCTGACACTGAAATGCGTCGTTCCATCGCTGGGACCAGCAATGCGGGGACCCCTTCGATTGTTCAAACCACCGAAGGCTGATTTCCCGAATTCCCTCGGCCCACCGTGAGGCTACAACGTGGATCTAGAAGCTTTTCTCAAAGAGGCGGCGAAAAGGCGCGTGGAGAAACTGCGCCAGCAAGAGAATGCGGCGTCCGGGCGAACTGGAACCGTCAGCAGCCGGCAGGAAGAAAGGAAACGAGCCGCGGTGGAGGTGGCCGAGATCTTGGATCCTGTGGAGCAGGAGCCGGTTCGTCGCATTTCCCGCAGCGAAGAAGGCAAACAGTCCGCGACCGATGGTCGTACGCCGAAGATCTCGAAGAAATCGACTCTGTCTCATCTTGAGTCGCGGCACGTTGCCGAGGAAGAAAAGGCCAAGCTGGAGCGGCATGTTCAGCAATCGATCGACCATGCGGTGGGTACGCTTCCCAAGCTATCCGAGCAATCACCGCGGTCGATGTCTGGCGCGATCGATCGATCGGAGACCGTGCGAGACTTGATTCGTGACCCCAAAACCCTTCGGGCAGCCCTGATCGTCAGTGAGATTCTCAAACGCCCGAAGTGGTGATCCTCGAATGCCTGATCCATGCTAACATAGGGCACGGTGATCCCACCGGAGACTCGAGGCGGGGCGAGGAGCGGCCGACCGGTGAGGATGGGCATCTGCAAGGAATGATTCCGTGGCTTTCGCACAGATTGGTCCGATCGCGGTTCACTATCCTTCGCGAGTGGAGACCAACGCGCAATTGGCGGCCGAGCATCCGCAGTGGAATATCGAAGAAATTGCTGCAAAGACGGGGGTGGAGCAGCGGTACATCGCGGCTCCCGATGAGACGTCTGCGGACCTTGCCGTGGCGGCGGCCGAGAAACTGTTTAGCGAGTTCGAAATCGACCGCAACGAGTGCGACTTTGTTCTCTTGTGCACTCAATCGCCCGATTATCCACTACCGACGACTGCATGTCTGATCCAGCAGCGTCTGGGGCTACCCACGTCGGTCGGCGCTTTCGATTTCAACCTTGGCTGTTCGGGGTTCGTCTATGGTCTGTCGATGGCCGAAGGGTTGATTCGAAGCGGCCAAGCGAAGAAGATCCTGCTGCTGACCGCCGAGACCTACTCAAAGTACATTGATCCTGCGGATCGCAGCCTGAGGACCATCTTCGGCGATGCGGCCGCTGCCACCTGGATTGTTGCGTCCCAGCAGCAGTCGTTGGGCGGCTTTCAGTTCGGTACGGATGGGTCTGGAGCAGACACTCTGCTAGTGGCTGAGGGAGGAGCCAGGCTGCTCAAAGATGCCATTCAGCCTCGCGGTAGAAAACGATGGGCCAGTCGACTTTACATGGACGGTGCCAGCTTGATGACCTTCACTGTCGATGCCATTCCCCAGCTTGTTGATCAGGTGCTCCGCGGCGCTGGCCGCACACTGGGAGACATCGACTTGTTGCTCTTCCATCAAGCCACGTCCAAAATGCTGAAGCTGCTCCAGGAGAAGATGGAAGTCGATGATCAGCGCCTGCCGATCCGTCTGCAGTCGATGGGGAACACCGTTTCTTCGACCCTGCCGATCCTGATCCGTCAATTGCGGCAAAGCGGCGAATTGACGGAGGGGATGGAATCGCTTTTGATTGGTTTTGGTGTAGGTTGGAGTTGGGCAGGTTGTTGGTGGAAGGAGGCGGGAGCGTGGAATCGATCGCAGGGAAATGCCTGATCGCTTCCCCTTATCTGGAAGATCCAAACTTTCGACGCACCATTGTCTACATCGTGTCGCATGATGAAGAAGGTGCGATCGGCGTGGTGCTCAATCGAGACTCTGGGCAATCTTTCGCCGATTGGCTGCTAAGCCAAGGGGTTCAGCCAAGTAAATTGCCTCATTTTTCGGGCATTTCGGTCCTTCATGGCGGGCCAGTCGAAGCGACCCGCTTGATGACCCTGCATGACCACCCCCAGTTTGCGCAGTACCGTTCTGCGGATGGAGTCGCATTCACTAGTTTGGGCGAGCATCTTTCGGCATTGCTGGTACGAACGGAGATCCGATGCATGATCTTTGTTGGCTACGCCGGATGGGGTCCTGGTCAACTGGAGGAAGAGCTACAGGCTGGGGGCTGGATGGTTACCTGCCTAAGCCGCGACCAGATTTTTTCGATCGACGAACAGTCTTGGCAATCGTTGGTCCATCGTGTCGGCGACCAGATCCTAGGGAGCCTGGTCCCGCCCGATTGGCTTCGTTCGGATCCCGACTGCAACTGAGCCACAGCTCGTTTTAGATAGTCCCAGTCGAGGGGGGGCTAGTCGGCAGGGATCGTCGCGATCGTTTGGTGCCAGCGTGACGCCCGTGAGTTTGCGTGCATCGGGAAAACCAGCCGTCCGGTTGTCAGAGAGCCATGATGAAATGAGCTCTGGGTTGAAATTCTTGGAGGAATTCACGTCGCTCGTAGCCGACTTAGCGTCGATGGAATAGAACTAAAGAGAGAGTTGGAGAGGGGGGAGCGATTCAAAAGATACCCCTTTTTCTGCTGCGATCGGCAGCCAACAGAGTCCTCGCGGATGGGATGGGGCGGATGGCCGCAGAGCGCATCCTGATTGCCGGATGATAGGCAGGGAGATGTTTGAATCATGGCCAAGTCGGGGTCTAAAGAGACGTGCACCAGCGCCCAGGCTGGCGCGAAGATTCTCTCGCGATTTCAGGCCGTCGATGACTTGCTGCTGCGTCGCCCTTCCGCCGATTCGCTAGCAAGTGGCTCGTCGGCACGGCAACCTACCGAGCCGACGCAACCGCGAGTGGAGCTGCAGCGGTATCAGGAGTTGGAGCAGGCGATTCGTCACACACCAGCCGACCCGATGCCATATCTGGAACTAGCGGAGATTTATTTCGAACAACAGCGGTGGCGAGATGCGCTACGAGTCCTCGATTCTGGAGTCGCCAATCAACCCGATCATGATGGCTTGCTTAGCCTCCATGAAGAAGCGCGACATCAGGTAGCCAAAGGCGAGTTGATGGCGGCGCAGTTGCAGGCCAAGGAGCATCAGACGGAAGAGAATGTGCAGCATGCGGAGCGGGCGGAGGTGTCTTACGCCAACACGAGAATTTCGGTTTGCGCGAGTCGACTGGAGCGACATCCGGAGCAGACGGAGCTACTGTTGCCATTGGCGTCAGCGCATTGCCAGTTGGGTCAGATGGAGGAAGCTTTCCAGCGGCTGCAACAAGCGGAGAAGATCGCTGAGTTGCGGGGAAATGCGCGATTTCAACTTGGGCGCATTCTGCAGCAAAGAGGGGATTACTTGGAAGCTTTGAGCGCCTATCGGCGCGCCGCTATCGCTCGAAATCCCCTCTCGCCCCATGATGTGCGGTGCAAGGCTCTGGATGCAGCCGCTCAGTTGGCGGAGTCGCAGGGGTGGGTGGAACCGGCGCTAGGGTATCTAAAGATATGGAAAGAGCTGGCGCCCGAGTCCTCACAGGCAATTCAAACGCGTATCGACCGCTTGGAGCTTTTACCGCGTTGAGTCGGGGGGTTGGCTACTGTTTGCGGCAGTGAATAAAGCGAAAGGGGATATCGAAGATGAATCAGGCGATCGTCGATCCAGAACAGCTGCGGCATTTCGCCATGATGCTGAAACGTTTCAATTCGCAGTTGGGAGATTCGTCGTCGAAACTCAAAGAGGAAATGTCGCGGCTAGGAGCCTCCTGGCGTGATCAGGAGCATCGGAAATTCTCTGCGGAGTTTGAAGACCACTGGAAGCAACTGCAACGCTTGCTGGAAACGACCGAGGGCTATATCCCGTACCTGATTCGCAAAGCGGAGTTGATCGAGGAGTATCAACGCAATGGCTGACGCGAGGGTAACCGATGTGGAGGCGCTATCGCGGTTCCAGGAGCAGATCGGAGAAACCCGAACGGCTTTAGCCGCACAAGTGGAAGCTGCTCTGCAACAAATGCATCGAATGACACGTTGGGTGGAAGAAGAGGCGCCTGGTTACTGGACTCAGCAATTGGTTTCTGCGGAGCGACGGTGGACGGAAGCGAGGGAGGCACTGGCCAGATGCGAATCGCGAAGTCGCGCCAGCGATACGCCAGCTTGCAGCTCGGAACGAAAAACACTGCACCTATGGACTGAGCGGAAGAAGCTATGCCAAGCGAAACTGTCGCTTGCCAAGCAAACGGCGATCGATTGGCAAAGGCTGATGCCGGAATTGGACCGCAAAATTCGGTCGCTCGATGAACTGGTCCAATCAGGGTTGCCACAAGCCCATCATCGGCTGGGGAAAATCCTCCTCCCGCTCCGTTCCTATCTATCGACCTCCTCGCCATCCAACAACTCGCGGGCGTCCGATGGCCAACGCCATGAATCCGCTGGGAAGCCGAAAGCCGAAGCGACGGGGGAGGCCAGTTGATGCGGATGCGGCACGACATGCTGGGATGCGCCCAGCAATTGCGCAAGGTTCAGGGTGACTTCCATCATGCGGTCGAGGAGGTGATGGATCACTGGCGGGACCGGCAAGCGGAGATCTTCGAACAACAAAGTCTTGCGGACTGGAGCCGAGTGGTCGATGCGCTGTCGAAGGAACTTACCGAGTGTGCCGAGTGGGCCAATCAGGCGTCGCGACGCTTGGAGGATCCCCAGCATGGCGGCAGCTAGTGAATCGTTCCGGGCTAGCGGAGATCCTACGGAAGAAATTGGATGAGTGACGTTATGGCGAATCAGCAGCGACCGATCGACCTCCTTCGCATTTCCCCATGGCAGGATCGAGTGCTGCGCGGAATGCAGAAACGGTACCAGGAGCGAAGTGCGGTTGAAAGTCGATTGGATGACCAAATCCTCCAGTTGCAGGCGAGGGAGCGGCGGCATCTGGACGCGGCTTTGAACCAGATGGAAGAGGAGCATCAGAAACGATCCTTCCAATTCCTCGATCGATGGGATGAGCAGATCGATGGCACCTGGCGTGAATTCGAGGCGACGATCTCTAGTAGCCTGAGCGACGAGAAGGCGGGCGCGAGGAGGATTGAGAAGGAACTGAATCAGGCGATCAAGCAAGGGGATCAGGCCCACGCAACGCAGCGAGCGAACACGATCACGCAGATGAATGAGGAGCATCGCAGGATCGACGAACGGCGAGCCCAGGATGCGCAGGTGGCCATCCAGAAGCTCCAGCAGGTGGAATCGGCGTACGCTGAAATGGCCGACGCCATGGCTCGTCGAAGTCTGGCCGTCACGCCACTGACTGCTTTCCAGCCAAGCCAGTACTTCAAATCGGTTTCGTCGGGGGAATCGGTGCAGCAGCATGCGTCCAAGATGGAAGAGGCGCTGGTTGCGATGAAGAGTCTCACTCAGTCGCTCAGTCGGCACCCCGCCGCGGTCTGGAGTGAATCGTGGCGGCCATGGGCCGTTGGGGTCATTTTGGCGGCGATCGCGGGTTGGGTCCTTCATCAGCAGCAGTGGCGACCTTTTTTGACGGCAGTGACCGCCCTGGGGATTGGGGTGCTGGTACCAATGCTATTGCTTTTGGGATTGCGTCCCTGGTTGTCGCTACTGGGAAAGCGGGTTGTTCCCAAGGCGGGCGAGATGGTGGAGTCGGCACGGGTGCAGTGCACGTCCTGGATGCAGACCCTTGAAAATCAGGCGCAAGTCGATCGGCAGCGACTTTTAGAAGATACCAATCGGCGCATCGCTCAAATGGATGAGCAGTGGCGCACGCAGCGCGATCAGTTGCAGCGGGATGCAAAACTTGCGTTGGCTCATCTCAAAGACACGGAGGCAAATCGGCGACTTCAAGGCAAAACGCAGTGGAATCAGAGGTTGCATTCCATCGACTCCGATCAGGCACCCAAATGGAACCAATTGGAAGTCGATCAGAGAGCAGGTCTGAGGCAGGCAGAGTTGGAATCGGCGGAGCAGACGGGACGGAGGGCTGAACAGCTGAGAGGCCATCAACGATCCGTGGATGCACGTTGGGCTCGAGGCCTTGCAGCCACTCGCGACTTGGAAGCAGCTTGGCTTCAGGCGACCGTTCAATCGTTCCCGGAATGGGAGACTTTGTGGAATCGATCGATACCCTTGGGCAACCATGCAGCCGAAGAGGGAGTGTTGCCGCTTGGGTTCGGTGCGCGCCCCGATTGGATTCCGACGGGCGATTCGAAAATCGAAGCGAGTGCTTGGCCGCTATTTCTACGATTTATCGAGGACGGTCTTCTGGTGGTCCGGTCTCCCCAGGTGGATTCAGCGCTTGCAAGCCGAATCGTTCCTAATCTGATGCTCCGCGCTTGGATAACTTTTCCGCCGGGGCGTTTTCGCGCCTTGGTGATCGACCCGGTTGGGCTGGGGCGAGACTACGCGTGGTTGATGCGATTGGCCGATTATGATCCATCGCTTGTGTCGCACCGGATCTGGACTCAGGCCAGTCACATCCACGAACAGCTGCAGCAGCTAGCCTATCAGACCGAAAACATCATCCAGCAGTCGCTGCGCGATCGGTACCCCGATCTGCGGTCGTTCAATCGCGACGCAGGGAGTTTGGCCGAACCCTATCGGCTGTTGGTATGGGCTGGTTTCCCGGCAGGTCTGGATGAATCTTCTTGGAAGTCGATGCAGGCTTTGCTGCAGAGTGGACCGCGTTGCGGTATTGCAACGGTATTGCTGGTCGATCAGTCGATCGCATGGCCGAGTTGGCTTTCCGATTCGTTGATCCGGGAGCGGGGGATACAGGTACAAGCGGAGAGGTCGGTAGACCAGTCACCGGAGCTGCCTTGGAGGTTTCAGCTCGAAAACACCCCCCTTCGTGGACAATCGCTCAACGTCGCAGTTCCCCCTGTCCCATCATCTTGGAATGGTTGGCTGGATCGAGTGGGCGAGGCGACTTTGAAGGGAAGCCGCATCGAGGTTCCTTTCCGAGAGCTATTTGAATCATCGCATCGTCCACAGGAAGCCTCTTCGGCGGAAGGGCTACAGGTGGCGATCGGAAAATCGGGAGTCGGACGGATACAAAAGCTAAGACTTGGGGTTGGAACCGCGCAGCATGCCCTGGTCGCTGGGAAAACGGGTTCTGGAAAGTCGTCGTTGCTTCACACGCTGATCACCAGTGCCTGCATCGATTATGGCCCCGACCAATTGCGACTAGTGCTTCTGGACTTTAAGAAAGGGGTGGAGTTCCAAGTCTATGCGGAAGCGAATCTGCCACATGCCGACATCATTGCGATGGAGAGCGAGCGGGAGTTTGGGGTTAGTGCGCTGGAGTATTTGGATCGTCTGATGCAGCAGCGAGGGGAGCAATTCCGATCGGTCGGATGTCAGGATGTCGCGGGCTGGCGGAAGGTGAGGCCCGACATTCCCATGCCCCGCGTTCTGCTGGTGATCGACGAGTTTCAGGAATTGTTTGTCGAGGATGACAAACTGGGTCAGACCGCTTCGATGTATCTGGATCGTATCGTGCGACAAGGGCGGAGTTTTGGTATTCACGCCATCCTAGCTTCGCAAACTCTGGGGGGCGCTTACACACTGCCAAGAACCACTCTGGCGCAGATGGCGGTGCGAGTCGCCATGCAGTGCGAAGGCTCCGATGCGATGATGATTCTCAGTGAAGACAATCTGGCAGCGGAACGACTTAGGCACCCGGGCCAAGCGATCTACAATGATGCCGGTGGCAGGGTGGAGGGGAATCAGCCATTTCAAGTCGCCTGGATCAATAAAGACCAGCAGCTTCAGCGACTTGGTGAGATGCCGCACCAGGATCGCCCTTTGAATACAGAAATGTGCGTCGTTTTCAACGGCCATCAGCCGGCGCAATGGTCGGCTGTGACAACCAACTTCTTTGCAGATGGATTTGCAAATGGGAAGATGGAGTTGCTGATCGGCGAGAGTGTGGCGATCGAGCCGGCGTTGCGACTTCCGATTTCCGATAGTGCCGGACGCAATCTTCTTTTGGTGGGAAGCGATGATCGCATGGCAGGCCATTGCCTTTCACTTTGGATCGCATCGGCGGTGAAGAGCCTGCCGCATGCTTCGCGGGAAAAACTTCAGCTGGCGATTTTCGATGGTCAGACCAGCGATCCGGAAGGCGGCCTTGGAGCCAAACTAGCGCGGCTTGTCACACAAACGCACCATGCCGACTCGCGGTCGGCGGTATCGATTCTGGCGCGGCTACATGAACAATTAAAGGATCGCATCAGCCAGGGGCACAGCAACTGGGAGCCGGTTTTATGGTGTGTCAGTCCGCTGGAGCGATTTCGGGATTTCCGTAAGTCGGATGATTTTTCCTTCGGAGATTCCGGGGCACCGGCACCCGATGCCATTTTCCAGGAATTGTTGAGGGAAGGTCCCTCGGTAGGCATGCACGCGATCGTGTGGGCTCAGAATGCAAGTTCCATTCCCCGATGGCTCCCTAGGCAGTCGATGCAGGATTTTGAATTGCGAGCCTTGATGACAATGAGTGCTCAAGACTCCAACAACCTAATCGATCAGCCGACAGCGCAGAAGATGAATGCCAATGTCATGTTGCTTTACGATGATGCAACCGGGCGAATCACCAAGTTTCGGCCCTACGAATTGGGCTCATATGAGCCGCTAGTAAGATGGGCGATTGGTAGCAACCAGGGATAAGATGCTGCGACCGGGGGACGTCGTCCCCCGGCATCCACTGTGTCGGCCCGCTGGGCCTGGGGAAAATAGTGCCGGCCAGCTGGGCCTGAAGAAGAGTTGGGGGCTCAGTGACCGGGGGACTTCGTCCCCCGGCATCCATTGTGTCGGCCCGTTGGGCCTGGGGAAATACTGTCGGCCCGTTGGGCCTGGGGAAATACTGTCGGCCCGTTGGGCCTGGGGAAATACTGTCGGCCCGTTGGGCCTTAGGAAAAGTTGGGGGCGCGGTGACCGGGGGACTTCGTCCCCCGGCATCCATTGTGTCGGCCCGCTGGGCCTGGGGAAAATTGTGTCGGCCAGCTGAATGGGGAACTACTGTCGGCCGGTGGGGCCTGAAGAGAAAAATGTCGACTGGCTAGGCCCCAATTGATTCCAGAGGCTTGCTGGCGGGGTCAGATCAGGAG
>JBJSWM010000428.1:0-1172 GCA_046085865.1 Pirellulaceae bacterium | reverse complement strand
CCGGTAAGACATCTGGCGATGCCTCGTGGGGATATGAGCGAAGTGTCGACACGCTGGCGTATCAACGACATTCGAAATGCTTCAGGTAGAGATAAAGAGTATTTCGAATGTCGTTGATACGCCAGCGTGTCGACACTTCGCTCATATCCCCACGAGGCATCGCCAGATGTCTTACCGGTAGGGAACCATCGTAAACCACGTCCCAGCCTCCGCGAAGGACCGTCAGCGAGTGATCGGTATCCAAACGGGAACCGTTGCTGAAGTCCTTCGTCAGCAGGGTCGGATCATGCCCTAGACCTTCGTCCAAAACAGCACGGCGCCACGCGTAGCAAAACCCATAAACGTGTTCGACAGAAATCGGTCCAGAGGTGGCGCGGCAGAAGTTGCCAATCAGTCGCATTCCGGGACCATCGATCTGCCCGATGCCTCCAGGGACTTCTTGATATCCCTCCTCATCAGCACGGAAACCCAAGATTCCCAGTCGGGGTCGGTTCCCGAATGCTTCGGCGACTCGAGCGACAAAACCGGGTGGGATGATGGCGTCGTCATTCATCTCGACCACCACGTCCCCCTGGCTCTCCTTGGCGCCTCGCGTCAAGGAATATCCCAGCCCATGTCCGACTCCGTTGTTGATGTAAGCAACGCCATGGCTTTCCACCCAAGGGCGAACCGTAGACTCCGCCGACTGCGGGGATCCGTTGTCGTAGACTCGAACGTGGATGGAAACCCCGGTTGGCAACTCCTGGCTGCAGATTGCCTCCAGGCAAACCGCCAGCACTTCGGGGCGGCGGTAGGTGGCAACAACGAATGCGATTTCCACCGTCGGTCACCCCGATCTCTTGTTGGTCAGGGTGCTGTAAAGTTCGGCATAGCGACCGATCGCTTGGTTGAGATCGAAGGCATCGATGACTCTCTGCCGACTGGCCAGCCCCATCGATCGTCTCAGTGATGAGCTGCCCAATAAGTCGACGATCGCTTCGGCCATACGAAGAAAATCTCCCCGCGGGACTAAGCGTCCCTCCACCCCATCGGTCACATGCTCCGGATTGCCACCCACCTCCGTCACCACCGGCGGGCACTGGCAGGACATCGCTTCCAGCAAAGTCAGCGAAGCGGCCTCTGAGACGCTGGGCAAGACGAAAAGGTCGACCGCTCGTAGAATCTCTGCGACA
>JBJSWM010000427.1:0-6645 GCA_046085865.1 Pirellulaceae bacterium | reverse complement strand
CGGGGAGCTCAATTCAATGGCACCACATGGCTGGATCGCACCAACTACTTTGAGACGCTGGCGGCAGAAAAGGATAACCTCGAGTTTGCAATCCGACTGGAAGCGGATCGCTTGGTCAACAGCTTCGTGCGGGGTGAGGATCTGATCAGCGAAATGACGGTGGTGCGAAATGAGTTTGAGCGGGGGGAAAACTCTCCGCTGTCAGTGCTTCAGCAGAGAATGTTCTCCGCCGCCTACCAGTGGCACAACTACGGCAACTCCACCATCGGCAATCGCAGCGACATCGAACGCGTTCCAATCGACAAGCTGCGGGAGTTCTACCGTAAGTTTTATCGTCCCGACAATGTGATGCTGGTGATTGCTGGGAAGTTGGTTCCCTCCGAGACGCTGGATCTGGTGCAGAAGTATTTTGGAGTTCTGGAGAATCCGCCCGCGGCGATCAACCGGACGTACACGGTGGAGCCACCGCAGGATGGAGAAAGGACGACGGTGGTTCGTCGTGTTGGCGAAAGCCAGTATGTGGGCGCTGCGTATCACATCCCGGCCGGTGCCGATCCCGAATATGTTCCGGTCGAAGTGCTGGCCACCCTGCTGGCCACCGAACCCAGCGGGAGGCTTTACAAGTCGCTGGTGGTGACCCAGAAAGCGACTTCCGTTCTGGGCGGCTCTTTTGGACTCCACGATCCGGGCTTGATGTTCTACGGGGCGGAAGTGCCCAAGGACAAGTCGATCGAAGAAGCTCGGGTGGCCCTTCTGGAAACACTGGAGTCGTTCGAGCGGTTTCCGGTGACGGCCGAGGAGGTGGAGCGAGCGAAGACGGAATTGCTGAAAGCGAGGGAGTTGCAGAGCAGCAATTCCACGCAACTGGCGACCGAACTGAGCGAATGGGCTGCGCAAGGCGACTGGCGGCTCTATTTTCTCCATCGCGACCGGCTGGAAGCAGTGACGACCGACGCCGTCCAGGCAGTGGCTCTGAAATACCTAGTGCGCAACAATCGCACCGTGGGACTTTTCTTGCCGACTGAAAAATCGGAGAAGGCAACGGTCCCCGATCGACCGGACGTCGCCCGTATGCTCGCCGATTACCAGGGCCGTGAGGATGTCACAGCCGGGGAAGAGTTTGATCCTACCCCCGAGGCAATCGAAAGCCGGACACAGAAAGGAATCTCCCCTGCCGGCCTCAAGTACTCGCTGCTTCCGAAAAAGACGCGAGGCAACTCGGTCAATCTCCAAATTCAATTGCGATTTGGCAACGAGCAGGCTCTATTTGGCAAGTCGACCGAGGTCGATCTGCTAGGGGAGTGGATGGGGCGAGGGACGCAGTCGATGGACTACCAGCAGCTGAAAGATGCACTGGATCGACTTCGTGCCAACGTGGGACTATCGGCCATCCCCGGTCTTTTGACGCTGCGGGTGAGCACCAAACGGGAGTATCTGCAAGAGCTGCTGCCGATTCTCCAGGAAATGCTTCGGGCTCCCCGCTTCGCTCCTGAAGAACTGCAGATCCTGATCAAGGAACAACGCACGGCGCTGGAATCGCAGCGATCGGAACCCGATGCCCTGGCTCCACGCGCGGTCGCTCGCGCGATGAATCAGTATCCGAAAGGGGATGCACGGTACATGCCGACCATCGACGAGGAATTGGAAGGGCTCGATCAAGTCACCCCCGATTCCATCCGGCAGCTCTACCAGCAACAGATCAATGGCTCCAACGCCGAACTGATTGCGGTGGGGGACTTCGATCCTGATCAACTCAGGGAGCAGGTGGAGCAGATCTTCGCGGGATGGACATCGAGTGTCGAATATCAGCGATTCGCTACGCTCGCCAATACGTCGGTCGAAGGTCAGATGATTCAGATCGAAACCCCCGACAAAGCCAACTCGGTCTTCTACGCGAGGCAGCAGTGGCCGATGCGCGAAGACCACCCACAACTAGCCGCCCTGACGATCGGCAATTTCATTCTCGGTGGAGGATCGCTCTCCAGCCGACTGGGAGATCGCGTTCGCCAGAAAGAAGGGCTCTCCTACGGTATTGGCAGCGGACTATCTGCCCATCCGGTGGACGAGCGAGCCGACCTGACGATGTATGCAATCACCAATCCTGCCAATCGCGACAAGCTGCTGAAGGCGATTCAAGAAGAAATGAAGCGACTTCTGGATGAAGGGGTCACGGAGAAGGAATTGGAAGATGCCAAACAGGGACTGCTGCAAGGACAGCAGGTGGCTCGCAGCAACGACGGGCGCTTGGTTCAAATCCTCGCTGGGAATCTTTTTGCTCAGAGGGATATGGCCTTCCAGAAGCAGTTTGAGGAGCAGGTGGCTTCGTTAACAGTCGACCAAGTCAATGCAGCGATCCGCGAATGGATCCGCCCAGAACGGATCGTCATGGCGACCGCAGGCGATTTCGCCAACGCAAAGCCGGAAGCCGCAGTCGACGATGGCGCTGTCCAGGAAAAGAAGTAGTTGGACCACTCCGCCCCAATCGCTGATTGCCGATCGAAGAGGTGGTTCCCGGTGGCTTCAGCGGGGACCACCGACAGGTAGGGAAGTGCATGATGGATGAACTGGATCCGGTTGATGGCGATCAGCTATTCCTGGAGCATCTGGCCAAACGAGCCAAGCAGCGAAATCGATCGCATGCAATCAAGTCGCCGATCATGGCCGTCCTCCGGAGGTACGGCGTCCAGCAGCAACTGACCAGCCAGTCGCTGGAGGCAATCTGGTCGGAAATCGTCGGACCTGTGCTGGCGAAGGAATCGAGGACCGGAAAAATCGATCGCGGGGTGATGCTGGTCGCCGTCGCTAACAGCTCAGTCCTTCAGGAGCTATCCTTAAGGAAACTGGAGATATTGGATCGACTGCATCAGCATGAGACCTGGAAGGAAGTACGCGACTTGAAGTTCCGTCGCGAAAAATTCGATTCGCGTTGATCGACGGATGCATTGCTAAACCCCTTTCCCGTAGTTCCCCCCAATCCATCTCCCACCCGCTTTGCAAGAAGGAATTAGGATGCGGCCCGCTTGGACCCCTACCTCGTGGAAAAGTTATCCGGCGGCCCAACAACCCGTTTACCAGGACAGCCAAGCGATCTCGCAGGTTCTCGAGCAACTTCATCGGATGCCGCCCCTGGTGACCAGTTGGGAAGTCGATCGCCTTCGAGACGCCTTGGCGCTGGCGCAGCGAGGAGAAGCGTGGCTACTGCAGGGGGGAGATTGCGCCGAGCGATTCGAGGATTGTCAGGCCGAGCCGATCGCCAGCAAGCTGAAGGTTCTGCTGCAGATGAGTCTGGCGATCCTTTTTGGCGGCCGCCGTCGGGTCATTCGCGTCGGACGCATCGCGGGACAGTACGCCAAGCCGCGATCGAGCGACACGGAGACCGTTTCTGGAAAGACCTTGCCCTGCTACCGAGGCGATCTGATCAACCAACATGGTTTCTCGGCGGAGGAACGGAAGGCGGAACCTCAATTGCTGTTGCGGGGTTATGAGCGAGCAGCATTGACGCTGAACTTCATCCGTGGACTCAGCGAAGGTGGCTTTGCCGACCTCCATCATCCAGACAACTGGAATTTGGTCTTTGTCAACGCCGCCAAGGAAGAAGCACGCTATCGCAATCTCCTGAAATCGCTCGGCGATGCACTGAATCTCATCGAAACGATCACCGGTGGACCGGTGGCGGAACTGCGTCGAGTCGATTTCTATACTTCCCATGAGGCACTCCATCTCGGATACGAAGCCGCATTGACAAGGCCCAGCGTGCGCGGCATCGGCTACTACAACTTCGGTACCCATTTCCCATGGATTGGCGAGCGGACGAGAGACCTTCAGGGAGCTCATCTGGAGTATTGCCGCGGAATTCGCAACCCGATCGCCGTGAAAGTGGGAGGGAGCATGGAACCGGAAAAGCTTCTAGAGATGGCGCGACTGCTCAATCCTGAACAGGAACCTGGCCGACTGACGCTCATTCATCGCATGGGTGCCACCCAGGTGGTAAAGAAACTTCCTGCCCTGATCGAATCGATCCGTCGGGAAGGGATTCCCGTCCTTTGGGTCTGCGATCCGATGCATGGCAACACCATCTCTACCAGCTCCGGTCGAAAGACCCGACGTTTTGGCGATATCGTTGAAGAGCTTCGGCAGTCGTTTGCGATTCATCGTTCGCTAGGATCGCACTTGGGAGGTGTCCATCTGGAGTTAACAGGGGAAGATGTGACCGAATGCGTCGGAGGATCAGGCGGATTGACCGAGGACGATTTGGCGACCGCCTACCAAACGCAACTAGATCCCCGACTCAACTACGAACAGGCGATGGAAATCGCCTTCGAGATCGCGCACCAGTTGGGGCACCCCGCCGATGGGGACGGATTGTTGAAGTGAACTAAAAGGTTTCTCTCTTCCTTCGATCCACCCGCTAGCTGTCGGAAAATCTCTGCAAAAACCACCGTACCGGTACCTCCAAGGATGTCGGAAACTCATCTCATCCCAACCTCTCGACACTGGAGCCGACGACAGATAGCTGGATGGCTGAGTGCCACCTTACCGATGGCTTTCGCGAGCCGGCTTGGGCTTGCAGCGGGCTGCCAGGAGGAGCCGGGAGTTCCTGAGCGTCCGCTGCTGCTGGTTCATTACATGCCCTGGTATGCCTCCAAGGAGCAAGGGGGTGGGTGGGGTTGGCACTGGACGATGGATCACTTCGACCCAGATCAGTTCGATCTGGCCAGCGGTGGGAATCTTGCTTCCCACTACGAGCCATTGGCGGGTCCCTACGATTCAGGGGATCCTCTGCTGATCGATTACCACCTGCAACTGATGAAGATCGCGGGGATCGATGGTGTGGTGATCGACTGGTACGGTACCTCCCGTTCGCTGGACTATCCTCTACTTCATCGCAATGCTCAGCGGATGATCGAGTCGATTCGCAGAGCCTCGATGCGCTATGCGATCTGTTATGAAGACCAGAGCCTCAGGCAGGTTCAATCAGGAGGTCCTGAGGAGATTCAGCGACAGGCATTGCTCGATCTGCGATGGTGGGAAGAGAATTGCATGGAGGACCGCGCCTATGTCTGTGTCGATGGCCGGCCAGTGCTGCTGGTCTTTGGTCCGCAGCAACTTTCCGCGGACCTATGGAGAACGTGGTCCGATCGACTACCGGTTCGGCCAAGGCTGTTTGGGCTGCCCCATCTGGCGGCCCAGCGGGGAATGGATCATGCCTATGGATGGCCTCCAGTGACGGGTGGCATGGAGATCCCTCCTCGTGTATGGGGAGAGTACCTTGATGCTCTGGAGCGAGATCCGCAGGCGATCGGTTGCATCTTCCCTGGCTTTCATGACATCTACCAGCAGGCTGGGGTCCATGCCAGTTATGGATCGATCGATGAACGTGATGGTAGAACATTTCAGGAAACATTCGAGCGAGCCTTGAGGAGTCGTCGTCGGCTGATTCAGGTGGCGACCTGGAACGACTTTGGAGAGGGGACGATGATCGAGCCGACACGTCAGCGTCAGTATCGCGATCTGGAAGTCCTGAGGCAGCGCAACATCGCGGGAACTGCAGGTAGTGCTACTGACCTAACGCTTCCATTGCTGCTTTACCAGAGCCGTTTGGCGGATCGACGTAGCGGTTCGGCGAAAGCGGAAACGCTGAACGAAGTCTCCTCGCATTTGCTGATGGGCCGCTACGATGAGGCTCGCGAGCAATGGCAGACAACGGTGCAACGGTGAGAGGCAAGTGTTGGATGGGGTGGAGCGATCGTTGCGAGGGAGATGGGAGCGCGATCTCACAGCTTTTCGGACTGTTGCGGATGTAGCTATTTATTTTCAACAGATCACCCCTTCACAACTTCCGGCGATCGTCGTTTCCCGAGATGAGAGGGGCAATAAAAAAACCACCGTCGAATTCGACGGTGGTTTCTGTGTCGGAATCGGAGGTCGAAAAGAGTTACTTCTTCTCGGCAATGACCTTGGTGAACTTGCCCTTCTCGAAGGCGTCCTTGCCGAAGACGGCTTCGACCTGAGCGTCGCCTTCCATCTTCTCAGCCTTACCCTTGCAATTGTTGCAGCAGAAAGCGACCTTTACCTTGCCAACTTCGATCGCGGTGTCTGCGTTCAGCTTGCCACCGGAGAACGGGCAGGCTTCCTGCTTGTACTGCTTGGTAGCAACCAACTGGTGGTTGGCCTTGGCCGCAAACTTCTCGGTGTTTTCACCGAACTTCTTGACGCAACCGGGGCAGCAGAAATAGACCTTGCCTTCCTTGTAGTCAACGGCCTTGTCAGCCTTGATGGCCTTGTTTGGCATCATCATGCACATGACGCCTTCCAATGGGTTTTTGTCTTCGAAGGCAACGGAGGTGCCGACAAAAGTACCGACAGCCAACATCGCCAATGCGATCGCCCAACGCTTCATCTCTATGGCTCCTCACGAAATCCAAAACGGAAAAAACAACACGTTTCATGCGGAGCGTCCAGATGGACTTTCGATCTCCTCGGAGACCTCTTCCGCAACCGATATTGTACGGTAGCCGTCACCCATCGCCAAGGCAATGGAAAAAGGGGGGAATTCCTAAGCAAACTGCGTAGTTCTTTGCTTTGATTTCTCGTGCTCAGTCCGCCGCGGCGGACGGTACTCGTTCTCGTACTCGACGCCCCAGT
>JBJSWM010000426.1:0-7099 GCA_046085865.1 Pirellulaceae bacterium | reverse complement strand
AGGTAGACCCGGAAAGTCCATAAGGCCATTTGGCATGGCCCTGCCAGACCCATGCAAGCCGATGGTGCGGTTCGATCCTTCCCCAACGCCGCTTGCTCGGTCATCTTGCGACCAGTGAAACGAACGAAAAGCCGGGTCGTTATGGGACCCTGCCTGCGATTTGGGCTCCGGCGCTATCAGGAAGACAGCGGCGATAACCAACGGCAACAGGTCACCACTCGCTCAATCGTCCGATAACCCTTCCAGGAAATGGAGCATGCTTCGGATCGCAAATCCGGAACCGCCTGCATCCATCCAGGCGCAAGGACTTCCGGCGAAGGCTGGGCCGGCGATGTCGAGGTGAGCCCATGGTTTGCCTGCGACGAATTCCTCCAGGAATTTGGCGGCCGTGATGGCGCCTCCCCATCGTCCTTCGCCGACATTTTTGATGTCACCTACCTTCCCGACAATCTGGTCGCGGAAGAAGGAATGCATCGGCATGGGCCACACGTACTCGCCGGCTCGCTGCGCCGCTTGCTGGATCTGGGAGGTCAGCAGATCGTTATTCGAGAAAAGTCCTGCGATATCGTTCCCCAGTGCCACCACGCAAGCGCCAGTCAGCGTCGCGAAATCGACGATGCGAGCCGGTTTCGAATCGAGTGCGACGTTCAGGCAATCGGCCAAGACTACCCGACCCTCGGCATCGGTGTTGTGAATCTCGATCGATTTGCCGCTTCGGGCCTGAATCACATCCCCCAGCTTGTAGCAGTCATCCCCTAGCATGTTCTCCACCAAGCCGACCAGTCCCACCACGGGCTGTCTGATTTTCAGTTGCGCCGCGGCCTGCATTATGCCGGCAACTGTGGCCGCACCGGCCATATCCCCTTTCATCGTCAGCATGCCATCCGTCGGTTTGATCGAAAGCCCACCACTGTCAAAGGTGACTCCTTTGCCGACAAGCGCCGTTGGAGGGCTCCCTGCGGCGTGGCAACGATGGCGAAGAATGAGCAGTCTCGGTTCGCGGGATGACCCACGGCCTACGGCCAGTAGCGCATGGCAGCGTTCCATTTCTAGTCGCTTGCGATCCCAAACTTCGACTTCCAGGCCAGATGTTCTGGCCATCTCAACGATTTCCTTGGCGAATGATTCCGGGTAGAGATGGTTGGGCGGAAGGTTGATCCAACGACGCGCCGCCAGCATGGCCTCCCCTATGATTTTGCCTCGCCGTAAAGCGCTTTCTCCCAACCCCTCCCAGAAGATGGTCTTAGGAGGAGTCAGCGACCTCTCCGCTCGAAAGAGATCCTGGCCGACGGCGCCATTGATCAAGCCTGCGATCGCAGCTTCCTTGGCTTCCTGGCTGGCTGGAAAGCCAGAAAGCCGTACCGTATTGCGAGGCTTGGAGCCGATCGCCTTAGCAACCGAAGCACCCAGGCGAAAAGCGACTCCCTCTTCCTCCAGCGAAGCGGTATCCATTCCCGCAATCAGCAGGGCATTGCAGGGAAGTTGTGGCGGGTAATGATGAAGCGAAGTTGCGAAAAGCGAGGTGCTCACTTGCTGGGAATCGAGCAATTTCCCGAGCCATCCGCCGCTGATCTGATCCCAATTTCGAAGGTCGGGGCGATCCCGCCATTGCTTGCCTGCCACCAACACCAAAACATCACAGGGGTCCTGACGCTGTTGTCCCAAATCGATGATGTCCATGCATCCTTCCTCCCTCAAAACTCTGGCTCAATCCACCCATTGTAGGATGAAGGCGAATCCTTTCCTATCCGACGGATGGCTCTGGTTCCATCTTGAGATGGTGGGAGCGGGTGGGAACTGTTCGCGAGTCTAAAATAATCGCGAAGGTGCATTTGCCACCAGTTGGTTTTCCGTTCGCTCTTCTGGGAAGGTCCATCGATGCGTTATCGAAGCACGCGTCAAGTCGTCGAAGATCTGCGAAAACATGGGCGGCTGGTCGAGTGCAATGAGCCTTTGGACGCTAGGCTGGAGATTGCAGAGGTGCAGCGGCGGGTTTACGCGAGGGGAGGACCTGCCGTCTACTTTTCCCAACCTGCCAATAGCTCCTTTCCGATGGTCAGCAATCTGTTCGGGACTATCGAACAGGCTCGATTCCTTTTTCGCGATACGATCGAGTCGGTTCGACGAGCGATCGAATTGAAGGTCGATCCCTCAGCACTGGCGAAAAATCCTTGGCGCTATCGGAGCGCCCCTTGGGTTGCATGGACGATGTTGCCTGACCGTGTGCGGCGTGCGGCGGTTTTGGAGCAGCGGACCCGGCTGAGCCATCTGCCGCAGTTGGTCAGTTGGCCGCTGGATGGTGGCCATTATGTCACCCTGCCCCAAGTGCTCAGTCAGTCCCCGGGGGCCCGCGGCCTGCAAGGACTCAACCTGGGGATGTATCGAGTGCAGTTGGGAGGAAATGTCTTTGATCCAGAAACAGAAGTTGGGCTACACTACCAGATTCATCGTGGCATTGGGGTGCACCATCAGTCGGCGCTACAGCAAGGGAAACCACTTCCCGTCGCCATCACGGTCGGTGGAACTCCCGCGATGACTCTCGCCGCCGTGATGCCGCTTCCGGAGGGGATGAGCGAACTGATGTTTGCAGGGGCTTTGGCGGGCGGTCGCATCCCGATGCACCTAGCACCAAACCAGGCTCCGATCTATGCCGACGCCGATTTCGTTCTCGCTGGGCAGATCGATCCTGGGGCGACCAAACCAGAAGGACCTTTTGGCGATCACCTGGGTTACTACAGTCTCCGCCATCCCTTCCCCGTGATGCGACTGCAGATCGTATCCCACAGAAAAGATGCGGTCTGGCCTTTCACTGTGGTTGGGCGACCGCCCCAAGAGGATACAACCTTCGGGCAGTTGATCCATGAATTGACAGGGCCGATTCTTCCCACGGTATTGCCTGGTGTACGATCCGTGCATGCGGTCGATGAGGCGGGGGTCCATCCATTGCTGCTGGCGATTGGATCGGAGCGATACACGCCATTTCGGCGAGCGGACCGACCTCAGGAGTTGCTGACGCAGGCCAATGCCATTCTCGGCCAAGGGCAACTATCGCTTGCGAAATACCTATGGATTCTCGACGGCAATTCAGCGCCCCAAGTCGATCTGCACGATACTTGCCAATTCCTGCAGGAGATGCTTCGGCGTGTGCAGTGGCACCGAGATCTCCATTTTCAGACTCAAACCACCATCGATACGCTCGATTATTCCGGCGATCGTTTTCAGGGTGGTTCCAAGGTGGTGGTCGCGGCTAGGGGACCTGCCATCCGAACACTCGGTGGTACCCTTGCTGCCGACGCCGCATTCCCGGCTGGATTCCGGAATCCCCGAGTTGCAGCGGAGGGGATTTTGCTTCTCGAAGGCCCTTCCCACATCGCCGGAGTGGCGGAGCAAGCTGATCTGGAGGAGTCGACATGGCCGGCGCGAGACGAAGCGGATGACGCGATGCAGCGCCTATCGGAATCGTTGACTGGATGCCACTGGCGCGACGCTTTTCCTCTGGTGCTTGTCGTCGACGATGCCGACTGGGCATCCCAGTCGAACGATCGATGGATCTGGCTGGCCTTCACCCGCAGCGATCCAGCAGCCGATCTCCATGGGGCTGGGCAGAAAGTCATCAACAAGCACTGGGGGTGTGATGGTCCACTACTGATCGACGCACGAAGAAAGCGCCACCACGCACCTCCCCTTTTGGAAGACCCGAACGTCTCCCGAAAGATCGATGCCCTGGCAGCACGTGGTGGTCCGCTGGCTCGGTATCTCTAATGTCATCCCATCCAGCGGTCAAGCGAAGCAAACGCTGTCAGTGCGATACTCCCTGATTGCGACTTCCTGGTCACCAGCAACGACTGATGACCCGATCTTTTCGCTCTTCATTCTCGTCCGCAGACGATCCCTCAAGGTATGGATGCAACAGCCTCTTGGCCGCCGCCATCAGCCCTCGACATCGTCTTCCAGGGGACTAACATCCATTCCATCGTAGGATTGCAGTCCCCGGGCATTCGCGAACTGCTCCAAAGCCTCATTCAGCTCGGTCAGCGAGTCGACTGTATGCGACTCGGCTCGCTCCACATGCAAAACAAAGAAATACCCTTCCTGGGGCTCCAACTCCTCCGATTCCTGATCGTCTTCGTCCGACTCTTCCTGTTCCTCGGATTCACTTGCCTTCAGCATTTCAACAAAATCGAAGCCCTCTGCCTCCAGGTCGGGAATGGCCTCCTCTAGCTTGCGAGGATCGGGATCGACGAAGTAGTAGCCCCAAAGCATATCCTTGGAGGTATCCACTCCGTCTTCCTGCATTTCCTGGAACAGATCTTCTACCAATTGACGTTCGATCATCCCTGCCATCCTTTACCTGGTGGTGTATCTTCAAGCTTCCTTTGGGCTTGGGAAGCAAACGATCGATCGTAGCCCAAAGCGACCGGGTTGCCTATCGGTGCTCGGTCTCTAGGCAGAAGGAAGCGATACTTTTTGCGATCGGGACCCAACAAAAATCGGGGAGTTCTGCCGTGCGATCGCCGATTTGATTGCTTTGAAGCGGAAGCTTGCAGGCTTCCCCGGGGCAGGTAGAGCGTCGTCCGAGAGCGGCAGCACGGGGGGGCTGACCTGCAACGGTTGCCCAAGAGGAGGAGGGGGCCACAGCGGGCTGCGCATCCGAAGGAAACGATGGCCGGCGATGCGATGCAGGTGAAGCGAGTTCGCGTTCTGGTTAAGCCGCGACTTCCAGATGATTCCTTCCCTATCGCTGAATCAGAGCTTCGGAATCGGGCGAGTCTTCGGCTTATTGAGCATCATGGCTTCCTCATCGACTCCCGGAGGAGGCGGAGGAGGAGGTGGCGGAGGATTGTTGTTGGGCGGGGGTGGGGGTGCCAGGTCGGTGAACGATTCGACCCAGGACCAACCGATGGGCCGAGCCAGTTGCTGTTTGGCGAGCAGTCCCCAGGGGGTTCCCGCGTGCTCTTCGGCCACGCGGGTCAGCAAGTCGGTCGCCTGCTGCGCTTGTTTCTCCAGAGCGCTGTTGATGGAGACTTCGTTGGAAGGACGTAGGGTCCAGGTGTTGTTTTTGGCGTCTTCGAAGTTGATGCCGCGTTTGGCCTTGGCGAGCATGCCGTTGTAGCCCTCAGCACGAACTTTCTCGGCCAGGGCTGTCCCAAGCGAAAGATCGAAAGAGGCTAGCCAGCGTGGACTGAGTTCTTTGTCGCGGTGCTTGAACCCTTCCTGAAGCAGGTCACAAAGTCCCTGCAACTTTGGCTCCAGCCTGGCTGCCTCTCTCTGGGAGTCGGTCAGCTCGTTGACAAACTGCGCCTCATCCCGCTTGATGAACTCCGTGCGGGGGCGATCGAGTGTACCAACCCGTGAGTTTTTGGCAGCTTCCAGGAGGGCTTGCCGAAGCGGGCTTGCCTGAACTGCCTTGAGGTATTTCTCTTCCGACAGGTAATCCGGACGATATCGCTCCATCACTTCGGGATCAAAGAAGTAGGCCAGATGGCTGGCGAAGGCATCGGTGTCCGATCTCTGAATCCGCTCGTTGAACTTGCGATTGGGGTGGACGGTGAAGTAGATGCCTCCCGTTTCGACGCACGCACGGGAAAGAGCGTACGGGCCAAAACCGGAGTCGATGATCGGTTCTTCAAAATAGTCGTCTTCGTAACCTAACTGAATCC
Source organism: Pirellulaceae bacterium (assembly GCA_046085865.1). Lineage (GTDB taxonomy): Bacteria > Planctomycetota > Planctomycetia > Pirellulales > Pirellulaceae > JBEISR01. The sequence goes on along the minus strand of JBJSWM010000426.1, from coordinate 1,439 downwards.
GCTCGGGAAGGATCGATTCAGGTCCTTGGTCGATCTGGGCCCATTGAGGGGTTTGGTCGTATTCCGGATCCGGATCGACATATTTGATGTAGCTGAACTCGCGACCAAATGGAGCTGGCACGCCCATCACGTAAATGGGCATGGCATGTTTACGGCAGAGTTCCAGCGTTTGTTCTAGGCCTTGAATGTCATCGCCTCGTTCGTCGGTAACCGTGATGAGAAGCACGTTGCGCTGCGGTCCCCGCGAAGACTTCAGATTTCGATAGTTTTTGTACTTGTCGGCAGCCAGATAGAGCGCCGAGAAGACCCGTTCGACACCGGACACGTCGGTCTCAATTCGATCGATGGCGGAGGTGATTTCCTCGAGATCGGCGGTGGGGTTCTCGGTCAGCAGCTCCACTTTCTCCCCGAAGGAAATGACGCTGGTCAGAAGGGGCTGTGCCTCCCTTTCCTCTTTCGCCGCGCGGGAGTTGCGAGCCAGATTCGATTTGGCTGCCTGCACAATGCCAAGTTCTTCATAGATCCGCTCGAATCGCTCCCTAATCTCGGCTCGCCGCCGCGTGAGGCTAGCGGACGCATCGAATAGCCAGACGACCAACGTCGGCCGCTCTTCGATCGACTGCAGAATCTCGTAGGTGATCCGATCGACGGCACCATCGGTGCCGGTGGCACCCACCCCAGTCATTCCACGAACCGCTTTGGGGGCTTCGGTCAGTCCCACGGCCTGCTTGATCGATACCGAAACATCGAAGGTTGGCCTTTCTGTCAGATTGGTCAGTTGCATCGATGGGATTTCCGACACATCGGCAATCACTGGCGCTGCGCTGAGGGCCATCGATTCACCGGCTAGAGAATTGGCCCCGATCGTTTCGCTGGGGGATTCCGAGTAAGCGATCTGCGTCACCTCAAACTCAGGTGCAGGTTCATCGATCGTGGGGCTGGCCTGAATCAGCATGGCGATCTGTTCAGGGACTTTCAGAATGGGAATCATCGCGAGACCGACCACCACAGCCAAGTGCGCAAAAAAGCTGATGGCGAGCGCCTGGGAATCTTTGTCGATCCAGTTGGTCCAGCTACCCGATCTCGAATCCTCGGCTTGCTCGAGGGACCCGTCGCCTTCCATCGGAAGTTCTTCGTAATCTTCGGATGGTTCGTTGCGGAACTCAATCGGTATCGACATGCCGAGTCCTTCCAAGGAATCGTCACCGTCAGGCATTTGGGGTGCTTGAAAAAAACACCCCAGCCCCGTGGTGGACAGTCATCAAATCAACATCGATGCCATGCTCCCCTTCACTATAAGGGACAGCGACTGTCGAATGTATCCAGAAATCCCGTTTTCCCGTGCCGAAAATGCGGTTTCGAACGATGATTTTCTGCCGCTGGAGCTGCTGACAGCGAGGGCGCCAGGTCTCTCTGATCTCGGAAACATGCCCTAAAAG
>JBJSWM010000425.1:0-1282 GCA_046085865.1 Pirellulaceae bacterium | reverse complement strand
ATCGACTGCTGCCCGCTGGGCTGGACGAATATCGTCAACCGTACGCCGGATACGACGAGGTGTTGGAGGCCTATTCCAATTGGCTTTTGGAGCAGCGGAGTCGAGGTTGGAAGGTGATCGATCTTCACGGTGCGATGAAGCAGGCGGTGCTGGATCGTCGAAAGACCGCCCCCGATTTCACTTTTGCGGCAGACGGGGTTCATCCCAATGAGGAGGGGCAGGCGGTCGTCGCCGGACCGCTTTCCAAGGAGTGGGGCTTGCAACTGGATGACCAAGGCAAGCCAGTGGTTCCCCAGGGTAAGTCCATTGATGTAGATCGGCTATTCCAGCTAGTCGCACAAAAACAGCGGCTGCTTCAGTTGGCTTGGCTGACTGCGACAGGCCATTTGCGACCGGGGATTCCGCAGGGTGTTTCTCTGCAGCAAGCCAGCCAGGAAGCGTCGCAGCTTGATCAGCAGATCACTCAAATGACGCGCTAACCACTCGGTTGGCTTCTGAGTTCGGCTACTGAATCGATCCGACCGACTTCGACGCGGGACTCGCCACCGATCGGCGTTGCTCGACTCACCGTCTCGGGTGTGCGCCTTTGGATCTGCCGACATCCGTTTTCAAAATTCGCTCATGCGATTTCAGCAGTTCGGCGGTCCTCCCTCGGCTCGCAGAGTTAAGGACACCCCCGGAAAGGGTGGTATCTATTGGCGAGGGTCGCCGTATTGTTTGCGGCGATACCGCTCGATTGGTGAAGTGGCGTCAAGAAGCAGGCCACCAGAAACAATCGGATCGAACCATCAAAACACCCTGAAAGACGGGGTTGTGGAGTGCGTTGAAGTTCCGGCGTCGATATGCTGCCGTGCGACTTTGGCTGGTCGGGGAGCAGGCGAATGGTGCTAGTGCCTGAATAGATGCGCTAGGCTGCCTCGACCCGCTCGTTACGGTTGGGTTGAATGGGTAGTTTGTAGCGCTTGCGTAAAATGAGGGGTTTTGGTATCTTGGCGTTCTGAATGCGGTTTGCTTTGCGGGTTAGCATTTTTTTTCTGGAGGTGGGGATATGAAATTCTGGAAAATGTGTGCGGGTGTCTTGGTGGGAGTGTTTTGTTCCAGTTCGGTGCAGGCTGGCTTGATCTTCACTGTGAAAGAGGTCGGGCCAAACCTCCAGGTATCTGTGAGGGGTAGTATCGACACGTCAGGCTGGAGTTTTGAACCTGCCGTACCCCATGTTCCGTTTCTTCGGCAGGATAGCGTTGCTGTCGGAACTGGTCAGACTCGGCGAACCTATGCAAGT
>JBJSWM010000424.1:0-12224 GCA_046085865.1 Pirellulaceae bacterium | reverse complement strand
ATCGCCACCCTCCGACGCAACCACGATCGCAGCACCAGACGAAGGGCAACCGCCAGCCCCTGCCGGCGCCACCGCACCTGTCGCCGGTTCCTCCGGGGCCCCGCCCGCCATGAGAACTCAGACGCTCGACGAAGTCCGCGCCCAACTCACTCGCGACCTGGCCATGAACGACGCTCGAACCAAAATGACCGAAGCGTTGGAAAAGGTTCAGAATCAGATGCTGACTTACTCGGAAGAAATGCAGATCCATTTGCGCAGTCAGGAGGCTGGCGATACGTCGGTCGCCAAGCCAGCGCCGATCGATCTGGCGAAGGTTGCGGATGAAGCAGGATTGACCTACGGGCGGACCGGGATGGTTGATGCCGACAGCGTCCAGTCGTTGCCGATTGGGCGATCGAATGTCGGACAGGCTTCCTTCGCCTCGCAGGTCCTGGTTCCAGGTCTTGGCACCTACCAGCCCTTCAGTTCCAACGCGCTGGAACTCGATGCCGGTTTTACGACCTACCTCTTCTGGAAGACGGAAGAACGAGCTGCCAAGGTTCCGACATTTTCGGAAGCCAGAGAAGAAGTGGTCGCGGCCTGGAAACGGGAGAAGGCGCGGAAGCTAGCCGAGAAAAAGGCTCAGGATCTGGTCGGGCTGCTCGATCAGCAGACCGAGTCGCCGTGGAACGCGGTGCTGAGTGAAACCGAGCGGCATTTGGTGGTGCAGCCTTCAACCTTCTCCTGGATGCAGCCCCCTCAGTCGTTCCTGGGCGCTCCTTTTCTTTCGACAGTTGAGGGAGTGGAGTCGCCGGGCGAGGATTTCATGCGTCAGGTCTTTTCGACGCCTGTAGGCAAGTCGACGGTCGCCGCCAATGCACCCAAGTCGATCTACTACGTCGTCCGCGTCGCGGAAGTGATTCCGCAGGGCAAGGACCTGCAGGAGTTGTTCGCCAGGACACCGATTCAGATGGAGAGTCGACAGCTGGGATTCATGGAGAACCAGCCAATTTTCGCTGATTGGTACGACCAGCTGGAAAGCGAAATGCAGGTCAAGTGGGAGAATGAAGAATCGCAGTAGTCGGCTTCTAGGAGCCGTCTCGCTGAAACGTTTCCGATTCGTAGCCGAATGGAAAACGCCACTCGGTGTTTGTCATCGTTTCCTGAAACCCGGATGGTTTGCAACGCACCGCTAGGATTCGATTGCAATAGCCCTACCGCACCATGGCGTAACGGTCGATGGCTTCTGACCCACCACAAGCCATCGAATGGTTGGACGGTTCTCGAAAAGCTTCCCAAGTGGGTCCAGTTCGAACGATACGAACTGGTTCGAATGGTTGGGGATGGGCCGTTGCGATGAAACGTCGAGGATCTTGGTTGACGGACCGGGGAACTTCGAAACCACCTACGGGCATGAAGAGGCGACTCCTATCCTGTGCAGGAGAGCCGTCAATCCCGCCCAGGTCGATGGCGATCGATGAATTCGATGATGGGGGTGGAGTCATCCAGGCCATGGACATGCCCGATCCCCGGCTTGATGATCACCTCCATTTTCCCTCCCAGTGCCTGGTAGGCTTTCTGCATCGCTTCGGTGTTTTCTGCCAGCGGGACAATCGTATCGGCATCACCGCTGACATGGAGAATCGGTATCCGACGCTGGGCGATCGATGACAGGCGATCGATCGGGTTGATCGCCATCTCCAACAGTCGTGGGATATCCTCTGCCCCGTAGACGGTCAGTAGCTTTGCAACCTCTGCTTCGCTGCGGGTACCAGTTCCCATCCCCAACGGCCAACTCTTCAGGTCGCACACCGGTGCATCGCCGAAAATACAACTCACCCGCTCTGGATATTTGGCTGCCCAGTTGTAGCAGTAAAGACCACCTCGGCTGGTACCCACTAGGGCCGATTGGGGGTTGAGCGAAAAGTGCTGGACCAGTTGGAGATAAACCTTCTCCCAATGAGCGATCGCTGGCGGCCCGCCGAACTGATCACTCAATGGAGCAAACACGACATGATGGCCGCGTCCCAGGAGGGCGACATCCGGAATCGGACGGTGGCCAAAGAACTCCCCATGCCAGACCCAAGGCCGCCCCTTCAGTACCTGCTGTGGCTCCACCACCGTGACTGGGCGACCATCGATGGAAAAATCGATCTTCGAAAACCCATTCCATGTCGACCGCTCTCCAGAAACTGCCCGGATCGCTTGGGAGGATAACCTCGCTGCCTCCTGAGCCTCCTGAAACTGCGCGCTGGCTGATGTCCCATCCACTCCCACAGCGATCCCAACAAGCAACAAACCCAGCCAGCTCCACGGACTCCACTTGCAGCGATCCATCTCTTTTTGCTCCTTAGAATGCTTCAGCCACCAAGCGATCGTCTTGCGTCTGGTAGGTTCGTATCGAGCTCATCGCGATTTGGCAGGTCGTCGTCCGTCCTGATAGCGAATCCGACAGCCGACCGGTGGAGTTTCCCCTGGGACAGTCTTCCCGCCATCAAGCGATTGCGTGATGGCGTCCTCCAGATAACGCTGAGTTACTTTGGCGGGATCGCTGCTGTTATCGATGGCGCCCATGTAGAGAATTTTGCGGTCTTGGTCGAGCAAAAAGCACTCGGGGGTCCTGGCAGCACCGAACTTCCTTGCGATCTCCTGGGTTTCGTCCCACAGATAGGGAAAGGAGAATTGCTTCGCAGCAGCTCGCTCCTTCATCGCTTCCATTCGGTCGGCGGGGATCGTGTTGACGTTGATCGCCACCACCGCCACCCGGGAATCGTTGGCTGAGTACTTCTTCCCCAGTGCCACCAGTCGATCTTCGTAATCGACTGAATAAGGACAACTGTTGCATGTAAAGACGACTACCACCAGAGAGAACGATTCCAGATCGGCAAGCGAGTGTCGCTTTCCATCGGTTCCAGGAAGTTCAGTCCAAGCAGGTGCCCGATCCCCCAGCGAAAGGACCGCATTGAATTGACCAGCCAAAAGGGTGCTGGGGAACATGCGGGTACCGATCCAACCTGCAACCATCAAGCCAACGGTTCTACGATTCCACATCGGTCGCCTCCAGCGTCTCTCGCATCGATCGCCCACAATCACTTTTTTCCTTTCGACAGCGGTGCCTGTCGCTTGTCCGTCCAAACCTCGCTGAGCCACCTTGCGGTCGCCGGATCGAACTCCTCCAATTCGGTTCGATTGTAAGGAAAATAATCATTCCGCCCCAAGAACGACTCGGTCGACTCGGCGAAGAACTCCTGGACGTTGCTGATCGCATACGCCGTCTCTCTCGTCACTCCCCCTTCTGCATCCCGCCGCTCCACTGCATCATACCTTCCCCCGGCCTGCGCCCTTTGGAAGTGGTCGATCGCACCGGGATCGTCATACCCTAACACCTGGTCATGATAGGCATGTGCCAGTTCGTGCAGCACCATGCTCGGCATCCGCCTAGCTTCCTGTTCGATGATCCTGGTATTGGTCCATTCGATTCCGCGGGCCATGATGGGATCACGGCGATTGTCGGTCAGCCACTGGGCGCTCGGATGGTATTCGGCTCGCGGTACGATCCCAGGGTATTCTGGTGAAATCCACATCGGCACCTGCTGCAACCTGCGGAGGGTCATGGAAGGAATCCCGATTCCTTGGAGTTCCTTCAGCTGGGCGGAAAGGACTTTTCTGGTGGCATCAACCGCCGGTCGATCCTCTTCCGAAAACCGTTTGCTGATAGCAACCTGCCAGCCTTCGATCGACTCGATCTCCCAGCGGTCTCCTTCGGGACGTTCCTCGCCAAGGAGTTCCACAGTCGCCGAAGTTGGAGGCAGAGGGAACCAAGCGACCAGAGCAAAGAGGCAGCCCCACCAGTCCGTGAGAGTACGCTTTCTTCGCGAGGAGAACGGCTTCCCACAGATCCAATTGCGGCTCATGCATGCGACTCCTGGTGGGGGTGGTTTCCTTCATCCTGCCGATTGCCTTCGAACCGGATGCGATCGTTCACTGGGCCAGTGGCCACGGCTGGATGCCGCATCGCCTGGCGAATTCGTCGTATCTGGCCGATAGTTCCTCGACCAATTCCGGATGCTTCTTTGCGAGATCTTCCTGCTCGGTGCGGTCGTCTGGGATGCGATAGAGCTCCCAGGCCAAGGGATGCTTGGCCACCAGTTTCCAGTCCCCTTTGCGCACCGCGCGATTCCCCTCATGCTCCCAGAAAAGGAGTCGATCCGGGAGCGGCTTGCCATCCAGGACCGGTCGCAGGCTGACGCCTTCCAGTGCCGTCGCATCGGCTGGGTAGGTGACACCGGCCAGATCATAAAGCGTCGCGGCGATATCGATCAGATGAGCTGGCTGGTCGACCCAGGTTCCCGGCTGTCGATGAGCCAACGGGCCACGAAGGATCAGCGGGGAGCTGATCCCGCCTTCATGCACCCAGTGTTTGAATTCCCGCAAGGGGGTATTGGAGACTTGAGCCCAGGACTGCCCGTAGGCAACATAGGTATCCTCTTCGCCCGGCATCACCTGCTTCCCCATTCGGACTGGAAAGCCATCGCGAGTCTGATCGGGGGTGCTGCCCGAAGTGGCGAACTGATCGGGGCTGATCGGGGGTAAGGTCGGCTGCGATGGGCGAAGGATGTCGGGATGCTTGGCATTTCCTTTACGTCCTACCGTTTCGGCGCAGGCGCCATTGTCCTGCATGTAGAGCACGTAGGTCGATCGATCCATCCCCTTGTCCGAAAGTGTCTGCAGAATACGGCCGATCCCTTGATCCATGCGATCGACCATCGCGGCATACACTTCCATGCCCGCAGCTTCCCACTTCCGATGCTCGGTATCTTCCCAACTTTTCAGCAGCGCGGGAATCTTCCAATCGGACGAAATCCACCCCAGCTTCCTTCCACGATCGATGCGCTCTCGGCGAATCGCCTCGTATCCAGCATCGTAGCGCCCGCGATATCTTGCGATATCCTCCGGCATGGCGTGCATCGGCCAGTGCGCGGCTGTGTAAGCGACATAGAGCAGGAATGGTTGGTCGGTATGATCCCGATGGTGGTCTTCCAGAAAGCGGACTGCATGATCGGTGATCGCGTCGGTGTAATAGAATCGCTGGGGCTGGTATTGCGGATCCGCCATCGGGGAGATCATCGTGTTGTCGCGGACCAGCGAGGAAGGATCAAAAAAACTTCCAGCACCATGGATCGTTCCATAGAAACGATCAAAACCTCTCTGAAGAGGCCAGTTGTCTTTCGGACCCTCAGGCGCCGTATGCCGGGTCACATGCCACTTCCCGACAGCGTAGCTGCGATAGCCCCCGTCCCGAAGCACCTCGGCCATGGTGCGGCAGGATCGATTGAGATTGCCCTGGTAGGCTGGCAGGCCGCGATCCTCCATCATGTGCCCGACGCCCGCCTGATGCGGGTAAAGCCCCGTCAGCAAACTGGCTCGCGTTGGGCAGCAGCGCGACGTGTTGTAAAACTGGCTGAAGCGAAGTCCACTGGCGGCCAGTTGATCCAAGTGGGGTGTATGTATCTCACCCCCATAGCAACCCAGGTCGGATATCCCCATGTCGTCGCTGAGCAGAACCACGAAGCTTGGTCGCTTTGGAGACGTTTCCTGAGGGATCGCAGTATCCACCGCAGCCACCAGCCAACCGAAAAATAACGCCAGAACCAAGCCAACCCGGGTCTGCCTCATCTTCCTTCCCCCTGCATGCACCACTTGCTAAATGGCAAGCTGCCCATCGATAGACGACGAACCAGGAAGCATACCAGGAATCTCGACTGGTCGCTGGTCGAATGTTCGCCCCGTCAGGAGAGGAGCTGCCATCACTGTCCGAGATCGATAAAAAAAAGAGCGGATCCTTTCGGTCCGCTCTTTCTTATCTTGGTATCGGTGGAGGGCTGAGCCCGTCGATTAGGAGGCCGAGCTCTCTGCTACCTGCGGAGGCGTATCCGATTCGCGGTGCTCTCCTTGGAAATCGAGCCTTGCAACCTTTCCATCGCTGTCGCGAACGACATCGACGACGATCGTGTTCTTGCCGTCGAAGGTGCCCTTCAACAACTCTTCGCTCAGCGGATCCTCCACGCGACTCTCGATCGCTCGACGCAGCGGCCGCGCACCGTAATCGAGGTTGGACCCCTTGCTGATCAAGAACTCCTTGGCGCCGTCGGTCAGCAGCAAATCGTAGCCTCGTTCCTTCAGGCGATCGCGAACCTTCTGCAGTTCGTAGTCGATCACCAGCTTCAGGTCATCTTTATTCAGATGGCGGAAGATGATGACGTCATCCAGTCGGTTGAGGAACTCAGGACGGAACACTCGTTCAATCTGATCCATCACGCGAGACTTCATACTCTCGTACGAAGAATCGCCATCGGGCTTTTGGAACCCGAATGCCGACTCGTTCTTGATCGCCTCAGCCCCAGCGTTGGTGGTCATGATCAGGATCGTGTTGCGGAAGTCGACATTGCGACCAAAGCTGTCGGTCAGTCGACCTTCTTCCATGACCTGAAGGAGCATGTTGAAGACGTCGGGGTGAGCCTTTTCGATTTCATCGAGCAGGACTACGGCGTAGGGACGGCGGCGGATTTTTTCGGTCAGCTGTCCACCTTCTTCGTAGCCGACATATCCAGGAGGGGCACCGACCAGACGACTGACGTTGTGCTTCTCCATGTATTCGCTCATATCGATCTGAATCAATGCGTCGGCGTCACCAAAAAGCGACTCAGCCAGCGCCTTGGCCAGCAACGTCTTTCCGACCCCGGTCGGTCCAGCGAAGACGAAGCAGCCGGTAGGTCGCTTGGGGTCTTTCAACCCGCTACGACTTCGCCGCACCGCCTTGGCAACCGCCGTGACCGCCTGATCCTGACTGACCACCCGCTTGTGGAGTTCGTCTTCCAATTTCATCAGCCGTAGCGAATCCTCGGTCGACAGCCGGGTCAGCGGGATTCCGGTCATCTTGGAAACGACTTCGGCGATCACTTCTTCGTCGACCACGCCGTCGGTCTCCCGACTTCGCTCTCGCCATTCCCGAGTGATCTGTTCCTTCTTCTTCTTCAGCTTGTCCGCCTGATCACGCAGGGCAGCGGCTTTCTCGAAGTCCTGATTGGCGACTGCTTCCTCTTTTTCGCGGTTCAGCCGCTCCACATCTTCGTCCAGTTCCTGCAGGTCTGGCGGCTTGCTCATCGTCCGCAATCGCACCCTTGCCCCCGCCTCATCGATCACATCGATCGCCTTGTCGGGCAGGCAACGTGCAGTGATATACCGGTCGCTCATCTCCACTGCGGCTGCGACGGCATCGTCGGTGATTTGTACACGGTGGTGCTCTTCATAGCGTTCGCGAAGCCCCTTGAGGATCTCAACCGTCTCCTCTTTGCTGGTCGGTTCCACCATGATTTCCTGGAACCTTCTAGCCAGGGCATTATCCTTTTCGATGTACTTGCGGTATTCATCGAGCGTCGTGGCACCGATGCACTGGATTTCACCGCGCGCCAAAGCCGGCTTGAGGACGTTGGCCGCATCGATGGCTCCTTCAGCACCACCGGCTCCTACCAAAGTATGGAGTTCGTCGATGAAGAGGATCGTGTTGCGGGCGCGACGCACTTCGTTCATGACCGCCTTGATCCGCTCCTCAAACTGACCTCGGTACTTAGTCCCTGCGACCATCATGGCCAGATCCAGCACCACGATCCGTTTTTCGGCGAGGATCTCGGGAACTTCGCCGTTGACCACTCGCTGCGCGAACCCTTCGACAATGGCAGTCTTTCCGACTCCCGCCTCGCCCAGAAGAACGGGGTTGTTCTTCGTCCTCCGGCACAGCACCTGAATCGCTCGCTCAATTTCGCGAGCCCTTCCGATGACGGGATCCAGCTTTCCTTGTTTGGCCAATTCGGTCAGGTCGCGACCAAAGCTATCCAGGGCCGGAGTCTTGCTCTTCGAATTCTTCGATCCGCCGGTGGCCGACTCCCCGGTGCTGCCCGGTTCGCGGCTTCCCTCTCGCCCCCCTTCGGCGTTTTCTAGGCCATGCCCAAGAAGATTCAAAACCTCTTCCCGCACATCTTCCAGCTTGAGCCCCAGATTCATCAGAACCTGAGCCGCCACGCCATCCTGCTCCCGCAGCAGACCCAGGAGGATATGTTCGGTTCCGACGTAGTTGTGGTTGAGGTTCCGCGCCTCTTCCATCGAGTACTCGATCACCTTCTTGGCGCGAGGCGTCTGGGGGAGTTTGCCGATGGTCACCGTCTCCGGACCATTCTGCACCAGCTTTTCCACTTCCAGTCGGATTTTGCGCAGATCGACATCGAGATTCTTCAGGACGTTGGCAGCCACACCGCTGCCCTCTTTGACCAATCCCAGCAGGATATGCTCGGTGCCAATGTATTCGTGATTGAAGCGCTGGGCTTCCTGATTGGCAAGCTGCATGACCTTGCGGGCCCGGTCGGTGAACTTCTCGTACATTCCACGCCTCTCCTGTGTCCTGGTCCTCGAGTCGACCCTATGCTCTGCGTCACCGGGTTCTTCCAGCGATGGGCTGACCGAAATTGGCCAGCACCTCCAACCGGGCTGACCCATTATAGGCCATCGGATTCCCGATCCGGCACCGGTATGTTAGAGCAAACCCCGTTCCGGAAAAGGCCCGATCCGAAAATCATCTTGGAAAGGAGGGAAAGCGAAGAAAATCGAGAAAGTCCCGGGGGAGGTTTCCTTAGACACTGGACATGCTGGAATGCGATCTGCATTTTTGGCAGTCGCTAGGGAGCTGGAAAGCGGCGATCAAGCCCGCTTGGCATCCTGTGGCAAGCGGGATTCCAGTCGGTCGAACAGGGGCGAGGCCATCAACGTGGTGAAGATTGCCATCAGCACCAGAATGGCGAATAGCTCCTTGGTGATCACCCCTTTTTGCAATCCGATGTTGATGATGATCAGCTCCATCAACCCACGGGCATTCATCAGTACCCCAATCCCGATCGCCTCCGGATGGCTCAGCCCACTCAACCGAGCTGCACCCCAGCAGGCGAGTCCCTTTCCAGCGATCGCGGCCAGGAGAACCGCCAGGAACACCAACCACAATTGCACACTTCCAAGAGACAGGATCTGGGTGTTAAGCCCCGAGTAGGTGAAAAATAGAGGCAGCAGCAGGGTGACGGCGAGCGGCTGCACCTTCGACTTCACCTGGTCGGCGAACACGCCACGTGGCATCCAGGTCCCGGCCAAAAAAGCCCCGAATACCGCATGGAGGTCCAAGCGATCGGTGTACCAAGCGGCTAGGCACAGAACCACCATGGCCATCGCCAGACCAGATTCGCTAAGCGAGCCATCGGGGCTGAGGAATTTGCCATGCCATCGCTGCAGCAGCGGCCGGATTGCAAGCCACCCAAGGACCACCAGGCCCAAAGCACCACCGATACTCCAGACCGCGTGGTTCCAGTTTTTTTCTAAGCTGGCCAGCACTAGCGCCAGCATGCACCAAGCCGAAACATCGTCGATGGCTCCTGCGCCGATGGCCACGGTACCCATCCGAGTGCCCGCCAGTCCTTTGTAGTGGATGATGCGTGCCAGCATCGGGAAGGCGGTGATGCACATCGAGGCTCCCAGGAACAGAGCCGCCTCCCAAAATCCCACCTTGTCGGTAAAGAGCGGGGCTCGACCATAAAGCCCCACCGCCAAAAAGACTCCCAGCACGAACGGGGCGACCATCCCTGCCAACGAGACGGCGACGCTGGTTCTCGCGTACTTGGAAAAGACCTCTGGGCGGAACTCGACGCCGACCACAAACATGTAGAGCGCCAACCCTAACTGGGATGCAGGGAAAAGGTAGCTTTGCGTATCCCGAGCGGTCTGGCTGGGGTTCCAGGGAAAGATCGCCTGCTGCCACTGCGGCGCTAACGCCCCAAAAAGGCTCGGACCCAACAGTACCCCGGTGATCATCTCCGCCACCACCTGAGGCTGTCCTAGCCTAGCGGCCAGTAGTCCCACGATGCGGCAAGCGGTCAGGATGATCGCCAGTTGAAAAAAGAAATGAACGGCAAGCTGCACATTGTTCATTGCGGAAGAATCGCTTCTCTTAGAGTTCCTTGCGGCGGTCTGTTCAACGGGAAGCGGCAACGCTGAGTGCACCCCATGGACTTCCCTCCGGTTCATGCGGTGCACCGGCGGCCTTCAGAAGGCGCACCAGTTCCGACAGCGACTCCTTCCCAAGATGCCCCAGTTGCTGCCGGTGGCACTCGGCCAGCGGCTGGGCGATCTTTTGGAGCAACCGCAAGCCGGCGGGGGTGATCGATACCAACACGGTGCGCCGATTGTCCTTGGGGCGATCTCTAGCGATCCATCCTTGCGATTCCAAGCGGTCTAGCATCCGTGTGATGTCGGGAGACCGGGAGATCATCCGGCGGGCCAGATCGAGCGTCCGGAGGGAATCGGGGGAAGCCGACTCCAATAGACGTAGCAGGTTGTACTGCTGCGAGGAGATCTCGAAGGAGCCAAAGAGTTGGTCTTCGATCGATTTCAAGCGGTCGTAGGTTCGCCACAATTGAAGCCAAGCCTGCTGCTGCGGCGAATCGAATGCAGGCCCCTTCTTCTTGCCACCACTAGTCATGGTCTTTACCCTCCAAGCAGAGGATAGCTTGAGAAAGTTGTTTCAACAATCACTGTTGAACGAATGATTGTTGAAACAACTTTCCCGGCGACTTCCGGGTGGTTTCGGGCCCGATCACTCCTTCAGCCGGAAGATTCGCCGAATCGCACTGGCCAGCGATCCCGAGGCGTCCATATCTGGCTCCTCCCGGAGCGATTTGAGTGGCGGATGGAGCAATTTATTGACTAGTCGATCAAACGCCTGCTCAATCTCCCGCTGCACGGCTGGATCCAATTGGTGGATCTGCAGCTTCCCCTGAAGGCGTTGCAGTTCCCCCAGCTTGATTGCCTCCGCCTGCGACTGCAGCGACCGGATTGTCGGGATCGCCCCCCGATGCTGCAGCTGCTGCCAAAACTGCTCCACTTCCTCCTCGACGATGCGCTGCGCCTTGGGCCATTGGCTTTGACGCCACTGTCGATTCGCTTGGCAGACCTTTTGGACGTCATCGAGCGTATACAAGTAGACCTCATCGATCTGACCGATGGCCGCATCGAAATCGCGAGGCACGGCCAGGTCGAGCACCACCAGGGGACCTCGCTGGCGCTTTGCCCAAAGTCGATCAAAGCGGTCGCGGGTGATGATCGGCAAATCAGCACCGGTCGTGCTGATCGCCAGATCGGCGTCCCGCAATGTGTCATCCAATTGCTCCCAGGCCACTGCCCTTCCCTGATACCGTTCGGCAAGAGGCACCGAGCGTTCCCAGGTTCGATTGCAGATCGCGATCTGACTTGCCCCAGCTTCGATCAGATACCGCAGCGTTTCCTCCCCCAGTTCGCCACCTCCGATCACCAGGATCGATTTGTCGCTGAGCCGCTCGAAGAATTCCATGGCGATCTGGGAAACGGCGACACTCGCCACGCTGACGCGTCTGCGATGGATCTCGGTCTCACCAGAAACCCGTTTGGCGGTGAAAAGGGCATGCTGAAAGAGTTGGTGCAGTTGCGGTCCGACAGTCCCTTCCTGGACCGCCCAATCGTAGCTCTGCTTGACCTGTGAAAGGATCTGCGTCTCTCCCACCACTAGGCTGTCCAGGCTGGAAGCGACTTGAAAGAGGTGATTGGCGACGTTGTGGTCGCTTGCCGATTGCAAATGGGGCAGCAGCGATTCCCTGGAAAGCCCATGAAACTCAACGAGGAAGTCGACCCACCTCGCTTCCGGCCACGCGGAAGCTTCGGCCCCCCATGCCCCATAAAGCTCCGTCCGATTGCAGGTGCTGACAATCACTGCCTCCATCTGCTCGTCCCATTCCCGCAGCCGTTGGAGCGCATGGCGCGCTTGAGCCGGTGAGAAGGCGATCCGCTCCCGAAGATCCAGGGGAGCATGGTGGTGGCTACACCCAACCATCCTCAATGTCATGGCCTGGGCACCTCGGGTGGAACCGTGGAGGGAACCGCGGAGGGAACCGTGGAGTTGGCGGGGGACGGTGGATCGTTCGATTTCTGGGGACCTCGGCCATGTGCCGACACCATGACCACTCCCAGCGACGCCAGCATCACCAACAAACTGGCGATGGAGACGAGGGCAGTGGAACGACCGATGCCGCGCCTCACGTGGGATCGCTGCCAGAAACTGGCACCGATCAACCAGATCAGAAGTAAAGCCACCAGTAGGTTGGAGCTGCGAAGCGGCTGAG
>JBJSWM010000423.1:0-2760 GCA_046085865.1 Pirellulaceae bacterium | reverse complement strand
GTTATTGACATACTGAGACCACTCATCCACTTTCTCGAACGTGTCGCGGCCGCCGCTGATTCCGATCACCTTCCCGCCACTGGTGGCCGTCACTTCCAGCCAGACCTCGTTCGAGTCGACAGTTCCCTGCGTGAAATGATGTCCCACCTTCAACGTTCGGATGACGGTTTCCAGCAGGTACGATTTTCCTGCATTCAACGATGGGACTTCGGGTCTCAAAGGAGCCGTCAGCTTGCCTTCGATGACGCCATCCTCCCGCACCCCAAACAAATCGACTCGACAACTTCCTACCAGCAAACTCCTCGCTCGTTCCACCAACTTCTCATCGGCACGCCAATAAGGTAGCGCCGTATTGGCTCCTGGAAAAAAGTGGTCGTGCACGGTTCGCTTGCCATCATGCCCGTTGAACTTGGCGGCAAAATCGTTCGATTCCTGTAAAGGCATGTGGCAGGAACTACAGTTCTCGGCGGCTTTCGGTGGATAATAAAAACTTCGGGCTCCGTGCCCCGACACACCGCTCAGAAGGTAGCTGTCGTAGTGGTTCTGACCGCGAAGAAACTCTTTGTAATTCGTCACTTCTTTGGGCAGATGCACCTTGTGGCAAGTGCTGCAGAATTCCTCTGTCTTGTGGAATGGTTTCAGCATCTCGGCTTTGTGGAACGCAGGCTTGGATTTGACGAGAACTTCGTTGATCTTCTGAAGAACCGGGTTGTCGCTGTAGACAAACGGATAATGCACCGGCTCGTCGATCACGTAGTCTGCGTTGCCTCTCTGGCTGTTGACATGGGAGATGGCGTGGCAGACCGAGCAAGTGATCCCGGCTTGCGAGGTTGGATGGTTTACGTCGTCGTAATCGGAAGCATCAAAGGCACCAGTGAAAAACGGGACCGGATCGTGGCACCCCGCGCACCACCGGGAAGCCTGCACCGATCCATCTCGCTCTGTAACCACTTTGCGCGTCTCGCGGATCGCATACAGATAGGCGGGATTGTTGAACGAACTGAAGTGGTGAGCGCTATGGAACCAGTCGTCGTAAATTCCCTCGTGGCACTTCTTGCAATACTCGTCGTTCTGTAATGCTTCGGGACGAATGAAGTTGCCAGTAGCCGTTCTTGCGAGGCTGGGCTGAAAGTATTTCTCGCCTTCTTTGGGGGCGGTCTGATTCCATGTCCTTGGGTCTTGCATTTGTGCGATGACGAGCAGTCCGACACAGGCGATCGTAGCAATCGCAATTCGCTGGCCGACATACCATTTGATGCGAGGGCCGACCAAGCGATGCAGCCAGTAAAGCCAGATGGCGGCGGCTGGCGCGATCAGGTGCAGCCAATAGACGATTCGACGCAGGTCCTGCTGCCGCAGCTCAAACGCCCCCACTCGCATCAGCAGAATCCCGGTCACCAAGACCGCGATGGCGATCGCCATCAGCGCATAGCCGATCCGCACCGCTCGCCGATTCCTCCGATGATGGGACGCCTTCCAATGGAAGAACCCAAAAACGATGACAGGGACCACCAGCAGAAGCCCCAACACCAAGTGACCGAGGAACATCAGTTGGTAGAACCAGTTTTGGTACGTCAGCCCTGTCCACCACTCCGAGAAGGTGATGGTGGACAGGTAGAGACCGTTGGCTAAAAGCAGGGAGAACAGAGTCAGTACGATGACCAGAAGTATCCGGACACGCGGCGAGATAGCTCGCTGCGGTTTCCTCGGGACACTCGAATCACCTGAGGCTCCACCACTCGATGAAAGATCGGCCGTACTCATGATGCGCTGAATCCACTGCAACAAGGCTGAAACGAATGGGAATCGTCATCGGCATATCCGACAGGATCGGCAGCAGAGTCCACCGGACTTTCCTGCCTTTTTTGCTAACCTGGGGTCAGGTCCATCGATGACCCTCATCCCCATGTCCCTCGTGAACCCGATTTCTAAGATCAGAAAAGGTCCACCTTCGTATCCTATGCGGGGACTCACTTCCCCGTCGCTGACCCGCTCAGAACCTAGGGGGGTGTTCCGGCAATTGAAGATGGCCATCAAGCAGTTGGCCAAGAGAAAGTTCGCCAGGGTAGCGAGAATTGGGGCGATGAACCTTGTGAGATGTCCAACATGGCAATGCCTGCGCTAAATTCGGTCGGGACGATCCGAAATGGAGTGCAAGTTGCCCTAAAGATTCCTCAGAGTCTTGACCGCATCTGGGAAGACGCGACTGATGGTCCGACGCCCCAGTGACGTAAACAAACTCCCCGTCTTCGTAAACCACCTCAAACAACCCACCCCACCGGGCATTGGCAGCGGCTTTGATCGATTCCGGCAAGTCGCTTCTCTGCTGGCTGTACCATCCGATCGGCTGGGCGTGGGTGCATCCCGCACGGGTTTCCGAGACCCACGAACAAACCACCAAGAAAAACATAGCGACACGAAAGCCCCATCGCTCGGTTCGCCCACCAAACGCCGAAGGGAAATGGCTTTCCGGATAGGTTGTGGGTATCACGGTGTGCATTCCACCGGAACTCCCAGTTTTCCACGATAAGTTGCAAGGAGCGGAAAAAGGACGACATCTCCTTATGTTACCGCCTTCAAGCGGTACAGGTTCACTCTCTAGTGTAGGCGAATGGACTAGGGATAGGGAATTTTTTGCTTTTTCGGGGTCAACCGAGGGCCGTCCCGCTTCGTCGTTCCTCCTCAGCGACCCTCCCCTTGGAAGGGGCAATGAGTGGAGTAGCCACCGGTAATTCTGGAGTCGCGGTGGTGGAGCGATCG
>JBJSWM010000422.1:0-659 GCA_046085865.1 Pirellulaceae bacterium | reverse complement strand
GGGCCGGTGCCGGTCATCGAAAAATCTTGGTGGATCAGAGCGTTGGCCACAAGCTCACGAATGGCGATCTCCGGATAGACGGGCACGGTTTTGCGGAGGGCCTGCTCGATCTGTTCGTTTTGTGGCAGCAGGTTGTTGATGTAGTCAATCGCCCCTTCAAAGCCTACAGCATATCCTTTGTTGCCTGCTTGTTCTCTGACAGTCTCGACTCGATTCTTGCCTCTGTACTGGATCACTCGCAGAGCTTTACGGGCGAGCCGGTCGAACTCCGTCAGGTTCTTGGCAACCAGGATGGCCCCGACATTGGTGATGTCGAAGTGGTCATCACCTCGATCCACAATCACTTTCTCCCGGCAAAGCCGTTCCAGAAGGCCGATGCGGTTGTCTGGGAGCGGTCGCTTGAGCAGTTCGAAACAGGTTGGGTAGTCGATCAGCCGCAGCACGTCTTCCGAACCGGCTCCCTTGAGTGCGATTCCCTTTTCAAATGGTGTCTCTGAAAAAATCAACCACAAAGCCCTTTCTTTCTCCGGATACTCCTTCAGTTTCTTCTTGAGGCTGCCGACTCGAATGTACTCCGTGCCGCTAAACGCCACGGGCGTATGCTGGGCTGGTTGAATCTCGAAGATCACTACATCATGGTCATTCTCCTGAAACTCGTG
>JBJSWM010000421.1:0-2113 GCA_046085865.1 Pirellulaceae bacterium | reverse complement strand
AAAAAGCCGCAAAAGGTGGGTGGCACCAATTGGGAATGCCAGCAAAAGCCGCAAAAGGTGGGTGGCACCAATTGGGAATGCCAGCAAAAGCCGCAAAAGGTGGGTGGCACCTATTGGGAATGAGTGCTAGCAAAAAAAGTTGTGGAGACATCCGCTACCTTGGGGCTCGCAGTACCGGGCACAATGCCAGTATGCAGGGGTGGGCGAGGGTGCTAGCTTAGCCGGGAATTCCCCCTGCGACTCTCTCGAATCCTCTTCTTTGAACTGGCTCCCCGTCAGCGACTGACTCTAGACTCCTCCCACTGCGGGTTCACGGAGGAGTCCGCATGCAAGGGTTGGGCAGTGTCGGATTCATAGCGAGACAGCCTACCCCCTGGAATCGATAAAACCGATCGACCACCCGATCCCGCTGGCCTTTCGTCAAGTCAGGCAAAGGCGATGGAGTCCAAGAGCATGGAAGCTCGATACGTTCGTCCGGTAGCGCGGCGCGCTACGATTTGTCTTCTGATGTCGGCTTGGTTAGGGCTGAATCTGGAGAGAGTGGCGGGGCAGTATCTACCCGCGGGAGTCCCGGTCGGAATCTCCGCTCAGCCCGTTCCGGCCATGCCGATGATGCCGTATCCCAGTTCCCCAACCCTTGCCCCGGTGGTAATGGTCCCTGGAGTCGCATCCGGGATCCCGCCACAGCAGGTTGTCGCTGGCATGGGACGAGCCGTTACCCGCAATTTCATCGTCCTCGCCTCCTCCCAGCAACAAGCCGACACGATGGCCGAGGCGGCCGAGCGTTATCGATCGCAGTTGGCCAAGTACTGGCTGGGCCAGGAACTTCCCGACTGGCCACAGCCATGTCCGATCAGCGTGCGAGCTTCTCAGAGGTTGGGGGCTGGTGGATCGACCTCTTTCACCCTCATCGGTGGTAGCGTTACGGGGTGGCGGATGCAGGTGCAAGGGAGTGAAGAACGGATCCTCGATAGCGTGCTGCCTCATGAGATCACGCACACCATCCTGGCGACTCATCTGGCACCCCTTGGAAAGCCGATTCCTCGATGGGCTGACGAAGGAGCTTGCTCGACAATGGAGCATGCCAGCGAAACCTCCAAGCACGAGAAGTATCTGATTCAATTCCTGCAGGAGGGGCGCGGGATCGCGTTCGCCGAAATGTTTCGGATGAAAGAATACCCATCCGATATCATGCCGCTCTACGCACAAGGCTACAGCGTCGCGAAGTTCTTGATCGAACAGTCGGGGCCACAGGCTTTCGTGCAGTTCGTCGAATCCGGCATGCGCACCGAAGATTGGGTTGCGGCGCTGGAGCAGCACTACGGATATCCCCTGGTGGGCAAGTTGCAGACGGCATGGAATCAGTGGGTGGCCAATGGACGCGGTGCGATCCAGCCCTACACGGCGGTGGCGCTCGGACTTTCCCGTCGCTCCGTGGCGATCGCTGAGAATTCCTCCCGCGTTACGAACGCACAGGGAGTCCGGTTGGCTAGTGCGATTGCGCCCATCGAGTCGTCTGCCTCTCCCTACCAGCCCGCCATCGCCGCCAGGCCGGTAAGCTCCAAGCCGTCGCCCGAAACCCTGGGCGATTCAGCGATTCCGAGGGACCTGCCAGCCAACAGCCTTCGTCAACCCGTGGTGGTTCCCGAGTCAGTTTCGTTGCCCCCAGCCCTCGCATCGCTTGCTTCCCCTCCTGGCGCAATTCCTCGTCAGGATACCCCTGGCGATGCCGGAGGCGTCAACAGTTTTCCATCATCGATCGATCCCATGGCACTGGCCGCACCCCCTTCTCTCGCCGGCCCAGCGGCTCTTCCGCCACCCAGCTCCCCAGCCTCGCCGCCTGCCTCGATTCCATGGACCACGCCTGCCCCATCCTCCCCGGATCGGATCATCCGCTAAATCCAACCATTGCTGAAGCTTCCATTTCGGGCCATATTGAGGAAGCCAGAGCCTGGGTAGGATCGAACTTTGGGTTGCGATTCGCCTTGTGCCTCATCCCTCCTTTTGCCAGGGGCAGTCTATGGTCCAAGGCAACCGATCCCACCGACCGAATGGCTTGTTTCGGACAATCATTGGCTTGATCTGCAGGCCAGTACTGGCCTGCTTGGTGCTG
>JBJSWM010000420.1:0-2633 GCA_046085865.1 Pirellulaceae bacterium | reverse complement strand
AGGTGATGTGGACCGACCCATCTTTCAGTTGGATGACTGCGGGATAAGAGAACTCACCCCGCTCCCGCTGCTCCAGAATCCCACAGGCCTCCCAGCTTTTCCCATCGCGACTGATCGCTAGGTGAATCGCCTGGCGTCCCGCTGGAAAAATCGCACCTCGCAGGGTGTGATTGTAGACCAATAAGAAACGCCCATCCTGAAGTGTTACCGCATCGATACCCGAATTCGGATTAGGTAGATCGATCGGCTCCAATGCACTCCAGCTGCGCCCATCGTCTCGGGAAAAAGTCTGGAGGATCCGCTTCCCCTTGGAGTCACAACGGCAGAGGGCTTGCCAGCTCCCATCCGGATGCTTTAGCAGCGTGGGCTGGATCCCCCCCAAACCATCGACAGTCGACAGCAGCTCCGTCCTCTCCCATGCTGTGCCCCTTCGGGATTGCCCAAAAGGCGCCTTCGCTCTTTCAAAGTAAACTCGCCACGGCCCGCCCGCTTCGGTGCTGGTTGGGAAGAGGTAGGTGCCATCGGCGCAGATTGCCGCTTGATTGCGAACCGGACCAAGAATCCCCTCCGGCAGCCGCATCGCAGGGCCCCACGAATCTCCCTCGTCCATCGACTGCGTCACCATGCCCCACCAGCGATCGGGACTGGGGCCCACTTTGTAGAAGAGAAAAAGCCCTTCTGAGGGAGTCGGCACCAGAACTGGATTCCAACAAGGGAAACGCAATTCCTTCCCATCGGCTCCAATCGACTGCACCCCCTCGGCCACCAGCACCGGGGCCTCCCATCCACCGTGCGGCCTCCAACGACTCCACCAGATCCCGACGTCGGGATGCCCCTCCTCCGTCCCTCCAAACCAAGCAGCAGCAACCCCATCGGACGTCTCCACCAACGTCGATGCGTGGCATTCGGGAAAGCTTGCGGTCTCATAAATGAATCCGCCGGCAGGCCGGGGCTGATCCCCTCGCAACCACATGGGGCTCATACCGACTCCCCCCAAGAAGCAGCCCCACCGCAAGACACTCCTTCTCGACAAGGTATCTCGCATCATCCCCTCCCTACGCTCGGCTGGAAACCTTCAGGGCGCCTCGGCACCCCACCTTCAGCAAACCGCTCACTATAACCCAGCCAATCGCCGTCGTTTCGCATCTCCACCGGATTCCACCACAAACCCCCTGGATCATCCGGCAAGCGAATGGCCTTGAGCGATCGCAGGGGAGAGAGGATGATAAGCGAGGGAAACATTTCTGCGGTCGATCGGTTGCCTCAAAGCCAACCTCGCCATCCCTCTTACACGGTCGTTCTTTCAGCGAGCCTACAGGTTGCTATGACCACGCGACGACGAGCCCGGGAAATTGTGCTGCAAGTCTTGTTTGAAGAAGAATTTCATCCAACACGCGACGACGATCCTTCGCATGAGTTTTTGAACCAGCGATTGCTGAGCAACCGACCGCTTGTCCAGTTTGCCACCGAACTCCTCCAGGGAGTGCGGTCCCATCGCAAAGAGATCGATCTGCTGCTTTCCAAAAATGCCGCCAACTGGTCGCTCAAGCGGATGTCTGCCATCGATCGCAACATTCTGCGAATTGCAGCCTACGAAATGTTCTTCGGTTCCGTACCCGGCCGCGTTGCCATCAATGAAGCGGTCGATATCGCCAAACGATACGGAAGCCGTAATTCCGGCCAGTTCGTCAATGGACTGCTCGATCGACTGCTCAAGGAACGCGAAGCTCCCGCCGAACAGTAAATCGCCACTTCCATTGACTCGCCCAGTAAAACTACGGTTGGTGGTGTTTGCCCAAAAAAGGTTCTATCGACATTCTGGGAATATCACCATGTGGACACGACGCGATCTGCTTCTCCTTTCGGTCGTGTCAACCGTCAGCCTCCCGGTCCCCCTCCGCGCCAATGGGACATCGAATTGGATTGGGTGGAGCGGCCGACTGGATCCCAAGGCACCCCGGCCTCCTTTCCCAAATCACGATTGGATCGGCGACCCCAACGTTTGGAAACACCTTTGGACGGTGCTTTTCCCCAAATCAACGATACCTAGGATCGACTTCACCAAACAGGCGGTCGTCGTCGCGCTCGGGACTCAAGATTTCCCAACCATTGTGATGCGCGACCAACAGTGGTCTTGGCCCAGCCTCTCATCCGATCCGACTCAAACCCCCACAGAGTTCGCGCTACAGCAAGTCGACCGAATCCCGCTCACCTCGGTTCAAGGAATGCCGACCGGTATCGGTGTCCTCCCGAAAAAAGGCTCCCAACTCTGGAAACTCAAGTCGATCGATCGCGGCTTGTTGGTGGACTTTGGCAAAGCCGATCCAATCGATCAGGCAACGCTGTGGCGAGAAGGAGACAACTGGCCGCAGCGGATCCAGTGGAGCGCATCGCTGCGCGGGCTGGAATCGCTGACCTGCGTCTGCGGCAATCACCGTATCGAATGGAACTTCCATTCCAGTGGCCCCCAACCGCTCAGCATCCAGGTGGATGGAACTCCTCAACTAGGAGTGTCCCTGGAGCGGTTGCGAAAAACGGTCGTCTCTCCCGAAGAAAATGGGCTCAAAGGAACCCCACAGAAGTCGACTCCACCTAGCGAGCCTCGAACTTTCACGGTCGAAGTACCGTCGGAT
>JBJSWM010000419.1:0-3724 GCA_046085865.1 Pirellulaceae bacterium | reverse complement strand
TGGAACTTTCAATCTGGTAGTCGACTGGAAATCCCAGGCCTTGCAGTCGCGGTGTTAGCTGCAAGGAATCGACGGTATGGATCCCCCCCAGATCGATCGCAACCCACTCGGTCGCCACCGCCTGATCCCCATGGCCATGGGAAGAAAAAACGGTCTGAGCATCCCCATCGTTCAGCCGCTTCGCCTCCCAGCCAACCAACTCGGAAGCTGCTCCCGCAGAGATCGTGGAAAACGTTGGGAGACGAGGAGACGGCCCGATCTGCTTTAGAGATCCGGCTGCTACATCATCCCATGCCAGCGCACCCAAAGATGGTTCCACGCCGCCCAGCACGATCCAGCCAATCGACTCGGCAGAGAATGAAAGCGGGAAGGATCCTCGATGCGACTGGGTGCGGCTAGCGTTCCAGATCGTCCATCTGCCTTGCCAGAGCGTTGGGGTATCCCAACCCTGCACCAGATCCAGTCGCAGGAAATGCCACCCCGCCTCGATCTCCACCAGGGTGTCCAGCTCCCGTATCCCCGAAACACCATCGGCGTCACGGAAGAACTCGATCGAATAGGTTTTTTTCCCCGTCGTCCCCATCCGGACGATGGTGGCAGGGCGATCGAGATTCTCTGACGCCAACCCCAGCGTGCTCGATGTCGGCTCCCCAGGGTCTTGGAACCATCCCTCTAGAACGATGTGATCAACGGACCCGAAGTCAACAGGTCGCTTGATCTGCGAAATCTGACCTGCCTCGATCCGATATTTCCGACCAGCGCCGTCCGCGTCCTGTGGACCGATCTCACCCCACCGGCCCTGCTGAATCTGCCATGGTCCTTCAGCCAGCCGCCCCGTCACGGAGGACTCCCAGGTCTCCTTGACACCCAGGTTCTTCCTATCTGGAGGATCGGCATGAGCTCCCGGAACGGGATTTTCCGCCCAAAGCGGTGAATCATCCCAACTCACGAAAAGGAGCAGCAGCGCACCGATCGCCAAGCTTCGCACATCGCCACGGTTCATGATGTCGTCTCTGCAAGGAAATCGATCGATGCGTCTCTAGTGAATCCTCAAAAAAACTACCATCAGGATCCCCGCTCACGCAATCTTTACAACGAGTTCCTTATCCACCGATAGAATAGGACGGGGCCCCGTTTTGGGAAGATCGATCCCGCTGGTGATTGGTTCGCGGTGGCAGCAATCGCGAAACCGCTCAGGCATTCCAGCACTTCGTAGGATTGAGAGTCGTACCGCAAGCGGCTTTCGAAGGTAGCCACAAGATGCAAAAGAATCGATTTCAGCTACAGCCGAAACTGATCGAACAGACGTTAGGGCAGCTTCATGAGCGGATCGAGGAGCGGTTTCCGGGGTCGGGCCTGGGAAAGGTGTGCGCATCGCTTCGAGAGATTTCGGCCGATGCCCAGCGGCGGTCAAACTGGTTGGGGCGACCTCTTTACTGGCTTCGCATTCTGACTCTTTTGATGATCGCTTTTATCATCGCCGCGCTGGTAGGCCAGTTCACGCTGATGCAGTGGACTGAAAACGATTCGCTCGACTGGACCGAACTGATCCAGGTGATGGAAGCAGCGATCAACGAACTGTTTCTGATCATGGCGGCCATTTTCTTCATGGTGACACTGGAGAACCGCTACAAACGGCGCAAGGGACTCAAGGCGATCCATGAACTCCGCTCGATCGCTCATGTGATCGACATGCACCAGTTGACGAAGGATCCCGAGCGATCGCAGGGGAAAGCGTACCAGTCCACCAAGTCGTCACCTGTCGTGAAGCTGGATGCATTTCTCCTTGGACGTTACCTCGATTACTGTTCGGAGCTCTTGGCGCTGACCGGGAAGATCGCGGCGGTCTATCTCAATCACTTCGATGACCCGGTGATGGTTTCTTCCGTGAACGAAGTGGAGACACTGACCACGGACCTGTCGCGAAAGATCTGGCAGAAGATCATGATTCTGCATTCATCGAATCAGGCATCCAGCCTGCCGATCGAAACCACCACTGGTCCCCCCACCCCACCGGCATCCGGTGCTACATGAGCGAAAAGGTGTCAGGTACGAATGGCACTGCCGGTTGGAATCAAAGGACTTAGGTCAGGCGGCAGTGATTGGGTTCAACTTCGCTTGCGAGCGGGGCTTAGTCAACAAGGCAAGTAGCTTCGGCCTGCGCTTGTTGGCCCTTGGTTCAACTCGGTCAAGTCGATTGCCAACCAATTCGCTGGCGCTGGTTTGCTGTCCAAGCTCGATTAACTCAACAGTCAACATGACGCTTCCCAGTAGCCAGTTGTTGGCGAGCAATTGCTGAGTCGTTGTGAAGCTCAAAGTACGTGGCATCCGACCATTGACCGAACAACTCTGCAACATCTTCATTCGAATCAAGTTGTAAGCCAACAGACATGACCAGATTTCCGTCTGCACCATCTCTGGCGTCTTCGCTCGTATGATGTCCATGCCCAATGAGCACTTGATCGATCGGATGTCGAGTTCAACCAGCCAGCGACTGCGGTAAACATTCGTGATCCAGTCGCGAGTGAAGACTGCCGTATCCAAGATCGTAGTGACAATCGTGTATTTCTTTGAGCGAAAGCCGGGTTGCTGAATGATTATATCCACCAGACGAATTTCAATTTTCTCAGGGCACGCGGCATACTCTTCTTCGCTCATCCAGTCCGGACGCTTAGGCCGAAGCCAGACGGTGGTTCGCTGATGCTTATCGATTCGATGGGCTCCAAATGGATCGTCATCGCGTTTGTCATGGTTTTTCATCACGATATTGACGCCTTTCCTTTTGCAAGCCGCCACAATCCAGTAGGTACAGTAAAAGCAATCGGCGACCAGCGTA
This sequence comes from Pirellulaceae bacterium, assembly GCA_046085865.1. Lineage (GTDB taxonomy): Bacteria > Planctomycetota > Planctomycetia > Pirellulales > Pirellulaceae > JBEISR01. The sequence goes on along the minus strand of JBJSWM010000419.1, from coordinate 888 downwards.
TCACCTGGCTTAAGTCGCCCAAGCATCTGCCATAGCAACGCCGTTTCGCCGCTTTGTTTCCCAGCGTAAGGGCCAAGTACTAGGTCAACCAACAATCCTGTTACCATCGAGATCAAGCTGACACCTCGAATCAGAGGAAACCCAAGCCCTTCCTTTTGCGATGGGTTTTTTGGAAACACTTTCTGGTTCTTGGGCGTGTCGGCCGCAGTTACGGTGAAGCCATCGACCAGGAGGATACGACCCTCCGTTGGTGCAGACTGGGCATGGGCCACCACATCGTGCCGTTTGAGTTCAGCGTCGAGTTCCTCTGCATCGTACTTCGCTTCGGTGGCTTGAGCGATTTGGCAACAGATGTCGCGAACGGCTTTCCAAGAGATCTTGGCTCGAGCGCGACAGTAGGCTCCTGTGTTGGTGCTGCAAACGACTTTGCCAAGTGTTGCCCACAGACTGGCCACGCGTCCCACGGCCGCTTTGCAACTGCGCATCTCGTCTTTGAAGAACACTTGAGAGATCAGAGCCCATAGCGTGATCGCTGGCGTGTAGATCGCATCTTCGTCGTTCCCAAAGTCGATTTGATGAGCATCGAAAATTTCTTGCCACTGGTTGCAGTCCAGAACCTCAGCCAATGGGAGTTCGGTTGATTGCAGCATGCTGTCTTTGATCAGGGCAAAACTGCGGCTGCATGGAAGGGGAGAATTTGATACAGATACGGCCATGAAAAAACCCTCCTTGGCTTTTCACTGGCGAGTGAACCAAGGAGGGCTTCAATTTAGTACCAAGGCTGGCTTATTACCGAAAGATCACCTTGGCTGGGCGAAGTTTACAAAAACTCTCGCCTCAGTCCAAGCTCAACCTGCGCGCCGATAAAATCACGGCAGTGCCATTCGT
>JBJSWM010000418.1:0-1399 GCA_046085865.1 Pirellulaceae bacterium | reverse complement strand
CTAGGCTCGTGCCGGTTGTTTCGGCGGGATGAGCATTCCAATTGTTGCCATTCGTGCCACCCACCTTTTGGATTCTTCCGACGTAAGTCGTTCATTGATAATGGTTTGGGGTAATTGCGGTGCTGTGATGCGCTGGGGAACCTACCGCTTTCCTCGAATGAACTTTCGATGGGTTTGAGTCGCTTCCATAAGGGAGTGCGGACTGCGCTGCGGATGAGTCAAAACACCATCACATGCTGGCGCGACACATCGCCAAAGTCCGTCGTTTTTTGTACTCCACTTCACACGGCTTCTCCCAAAATCCAAAAGTTTTTTCCTTTGGTTTTTATTGGGCGAAATAGGTGCCTTTGACTCGGTGAAGGAGCGCCGATGTTCACCCTCCAAGCTGGTAACCTTGTGGAGGAATTCCCTTGTCTGTCGGGTGAGATCTTTCCGTTTTTTCTTAGGAGAAGGCAGATGAGATATGTGCGACTGCTATACGGGATCGAAGAGTCACAGAAAGCTTGGGAGGCATTTGGCAAGCTACCTGAGCGACTTTATGCGATGGGAATTCGTCGCATGCTGCTGTGCCGTGACTTCACGCTGAGCCCTTACGACTTCGACCTGTTGCTCAGGAATGACCTAGCAATTGCAGGAGTCGGCAAGAGTTTATTCGACGGTCTGGGGCCCATGCTGCTTTCCCATAGTCCGATGCGGCAAATCGGGATGAAGTGCATGCCGAATGACGTCACTCTGCGGATTCGGATTGTCGAACGGCATGGCAAGCCAGTGCTGCGTCTGGTCCGGGCGATTCCTGTGCACGGCAACTGACCGGCAACCCAACTCCATGCGGTCGACGACCGAGTGACCTTCTCCCTTGGGCTACCTCTTAAGTCCCCAGGATGTTCTCCACTGCGGAACTATTGCCGGTGGTGTTTCAAAACTGCGTTTCGAACTGCTTTCTCTCGTTTCTTGATTTCAAGGAAAAACCGATGCGAGACAACCGACGGCAAGATACCTTTCCCAACTGGAAATCCTCACCTAGGTCGAATCCTATTCGCTCTGGATGCAAAATACCGTACGAATCCTCAATGGTCTTCCAGAATTTCGATCGATCGAAACGAGGCAACGCGAACCCTAAGTCCATTGTGCCGCCCTCGCCATGCAACCGGGTGGCTTTCTTGATCAGCTTCCATCGCCGCGCTAGGCCACGAGGTCTTTGAGCAGCGACTGCAATCGCATCATGCTTCGAACGCTGCGGTAAGTATTGGTGTCCTATTCTAACGGACCCAGCGGACTGAGAGATTTCCGATCTCGTCCGGTCGAACAGCCTAACCCCGTGCATTCACGCGATGCACGGGGAACTCGACCTGTTGTTCGGTTGAGATCAGACTTTTAGAATCGGGTCTTCTTCTTCAAA
>JBJSWM010000417.1:0-10311 GCA_046085865.1 Pirellulaceae bacterium | reverse complement strand
GAACCAAAGGCGGATCGGCAGCATTGCTGCAGGGGGCAGCGGTACGCGATCACCCAACAAGGACGTTTGGACTGTCAACTTGATAGGTTCGTTTGCGAAGAACCAACTAAGTACCATTACGGAGGCCTTGATTGAAAACGTCAATGCTCAGACCCTTTCGAGCATTTCGGTGCTCGCAGTGGATTCCGATGTGGTTTGGGCGACTGCAGGGTCGTTTCAATTGAATCTTCAATTTGATCTACGCGAGGATCTCGGAGAGGAACCCAGAAATACCAAGCCAGCAAAAAGTTATGGTGTTGGAATTGCGATTTGCATGCAGGAATCCAAGTCATCTACGACCGCCAGGATGAAGGATTCGATTCTACAGACTCATCGCGGAGGGGTAATTGTCCAAGCGACTGATGCAGGTCAGTACTTTAGTTTTGCAGCGGCGGTTGCAGCCGGTCAAATGAATGTGCAGGCCGAGGGGATGTTTGTCGATGTATCGGTCGATGCAAATAGTCAGGCGACGATCGATTCAGGCACATTGATCCTCTCTCCAGAGGTGGGAGTTACCCAGAGTGATCTGTTGGTGGTGTCAAATTCCAATCCGCTTCTGATTACCGCTGCGGGGGATCTAGTTAGGACGGCTGCAGCATCTGCAGTTTTCGCGGCTGGAGTTGCCGTAGCGGTGGTCTCAGGGACGATTGACTCTGGTGCTTCGATTAAAGGTAAGGGAACGGTCAGATCCAAGAGGGGACAAGTTACTGTTACTTCGCAATCTGCCGAAGCCGTCCCTGACCCACGATCTGCGGGAGTATTGAATGAGGTATACACACCCAACCGAGACTCGACGGCATTATGGACTTTTGTCGTTGGAGTGGTCTCGGCCAAATCGGCGAATTTAGCTGGTGATTTTTCGGTCATTTCGCAATCGATCAAGTCAAATCGCAAGGCATCGATCGAAGGTGGCCCAACCGTTGCATTAGAGAGAGGCAGGTTGATCGTGGAGTCCACCGATCGAGCCGATGTTTATAGTGGATCTGGCGCGATTACCTCTGCTGGTGGCACCAAGGATAATCCAAACACAGCCGCCGTAGGCGCTGCGTTCAATCGCACCGCTGTTTCTATGGAGACTTGCGCGATAATTACCGACTCGATAATTGATGTCGTTGGTGATCCATCGTCATCAACAACTCCTTCGGTTGAAGTTTACTCGGAAAGCAAATCGAGCGTCTGGGTCGTTGCAGTAGGGGCAGAGGTCTCGGGCAAAGTTGCTTTAGGTTTTTCATTGTCACTTGCAGAAGTGACACATGACGTAAGGGCCACAATCGGTGACTTGGATCAAAAGACCATGGATTCACCCTCACCAAGGAAGTTGCTTGCATCAATCGGGGGCGTTAGCGTCCGGGCGAGGGACGCTACTGAATTGATTTGTGCTGCAGGACAAGTGGCGATTGCAACCAACGGTGTCGCTGGAGGCGCAGCAGCAGCAACAAGCAGTTCTATCAATAAGGTTCATGCGGGGGTCGTGGGCTACCAAGTGAACGTCCCGTCTGGTGAATTAATCTTGAATTCGGACTCTTCCTCAATTTTAAAGACTATTGCAATTGGGGTCGCTGGTGTTGGACGGTCCGAAAATGGATGGCCTGTCTCCCTTTCAGGAGTTGGATCAGGGACTGAAAATAAGATAGTTCGGCAAGTAGAGAGCACTATCGTATCGAGCGATGTCGTTTCGGCAAGCGCGATCCATGTTCGGGCAAGCGATACCAGTGATGTGATTGCTGTTGCAGGAGTTGCCGATTTTCAGTTAAGCGGTAAGAGCAAGGTTTCGGTTGCAGTTGGAACATCCGCAGCCACCAATGATTTCGGTTCTAATTCACACCAGGGGCAATCTAGCTACGTGCGATCATGGGTCATTGACTCGAAGCTCAATTCGCAAGGGGCGATGGAAATCGCTGCCGTTGGAACACAAAAACTAAACGCTTGGACTTCGGCAGGAGCTGGAAAATTCGCCAATGAGGATGATCGAGTCATCGGATTTAACAACGCTGGTTCTGGTTCTGGGAACACGATTCAACTGGAAGTCAGCGCGATTGTTGACGGTTCTAACCTGAATCAAAACTCGACAAATAGCACCGATGGTTTGAATATCTTGGCTTCGAATTCACCTGAAATTATTGCGGTTTCTGGGGGGGTGAGTATTGCTGGTGCAAAGTCCGACGGCAAGGGGATCTCGGTAGAGATTGGGGCGGCAGCAACCACAAACACTATCAACCACGAAACCTTGGCGCTTGTGCGAAACAACAGCGAGTTGATTTCGAATCGAGTTTTGAGGATCGCAGCTACCTCAAAAGCAAAGATTGAAGCGGTCGCTTATGGTGTAGCGGCCTCGATTCGAAAGGGAACTGCAGGGGAGGATATCGATTTTGCAGGAGCGGGAACCGCATGTATCAATACGATCCGACCGTATACTCAAGCGAGTATTCAATCTGGAAGCAAGGTTGGCAGTCTTGGAAATCGGATTTCAGGTGTGTTTATCGAGGCTCGCGATTACTCCACTGTGACCGCAGGATCCGGGGGGATATCAAGTTTATTTAGTTTCGGAGATTCCGGCCAATTCGGGTTGTCTGTTGGAGTATCATTCACGGTCAATATTCTCGAAGGTGACACCTTCGCGACGATCGACGATTCGATGGTCTATTCGTCCGGAACGATCGATGTGATATCTGAGTTTTCCTCGGATGGTGACGACAACATCAAGAGTATTTCAGTCGCTGGAACACTCGATCTTGATGTAGGTGGAGGGGGGGTTCTGTTTCCACTGGTCGGTTCTGGTAATAAAAATAAGATTCAGATGGATATCCGATCACGGGTCAGCGATCACAGTGTTGTAAATTGCACAAGCGATTTTAATTTGATGGCTTTGGATAAGTCTGTGGTTTACACGAATGCTGGTGGCGTTGGGCTAGGTCTGGTTTTCAACAAAGCTGATCTTTCAGGTGGAGTCGCGATAGGTGCCGCCAAGATTTCTAACGATATTCGAAATACGGTCGATGCTGCTGTTCAAGCAAGTACGGTTGATGCTTTTGATGCGATTCATCTACAGAGCGAATTCAAACCGACTGTGACATCAATTGCTTATGGTGTCGCGTTGAGTGCTACGGTTAGTACCAGCGCGCTGTCTGCTGCTGGATCCGGTGCCTCGGTCCTCAATACCATCTCAAGCATTTCCAATGCGCAACTCGAAAACAGCGATGCCAGGACTGCTACAGGTAAGTTATCGATCGAGGCTAAGGACCAAAGTGATATAAAGTCATCTGCTGGAGCTGGATCGCTAGCTTTTGCAATCGGCAATGCGGTCTCCTTGGCGCCGGGTGTGGTTTTATTGGATACCAAAGCCTCCAATACGATTTCCGCAACGATCGCCAATACGGCTGATAGGATGGTTGTAAGTGGTGGAGACGTTTCATTGTCTTCTGAATCAGCAGGAGTTTATCGATCCAGCGGAGTTGCTGTTGCGGCTGCGGCTTCCGTCGGGGAGGTAGCCATCTCGTTTTCAGGTGCGGGTGGAAAGTCAGCTATCCAACTGACGAATGCCGTCCGGTCGCAGCATGTTTCTGGTCAACTGCAGGCACAGGGGACGATTGGCTTAACTGCAAGCAGTCGTGATCAGATAGTGGAAAATACCATGGGAGTAGGAGCCTTGTCGGTAGGTGAGATCGGTGCCTCGATCGGTGTATCGCTTTCTGAATCCGAAATTCTAAATCGAGTGTCGGCGGAAGTATTAGGTGGGTCGCTACGAGCGACATCCGGAGATATTTTGATTCAGTCCTTGGGTAGTCACTCGATCTACACCGAAACCGTTCCAACCTCTCTTTCGGTCGCATTAGGCGGTGCTGGAGCTGGCGGTCATGCATTTTCGACGGATAGTTCCCAACTGTCTGCTTCTGTGACAGGTAAGCCTATTTTAATCGCTTCAAACGGCAGCTTGATCGTACGGACCGATCAAGCTCTTGAGAATGGAAAGCCGATCGATGCGAAAATCCAGTCGCATGCCGGTGCCGGAGTTGGTGGGCTTGCAGCGATCGGTGCGGTTGTGGTGGAAGCGACCGATAGCAGTTCTCGGCTGGCAACTATCGGTGATTATTTGGATTTACGCAATGTGAAAGGATTGCAAGTAATTTCCAACGCGGTGCCGAATTTGGTTGCTCGATCTACGGCGGTGGATCTGGGAGGGATCGCTGTGAATGTCAATCGTTCCATTGCCAACCTTGGATGCAGTGTTGTGTCTTCTACCGGCAAGGGAGTCTATTTGCCTTCAGGGCCAGTTAGCGTTCTGGCCGCGAGCTTGAACGCTCTGGAAGTATCGCAGTTAGGTATCACCGGAGGGGTGGTGGCAGCTGGGGCTACTGTATCGGAAGCTACCAATCGTATGTTAGTGACAGCGATGTTTGGGAATGAAACCAATAGCGATACAAATCGGCGAGAAAAATTGAGCGTTCAAGCCAAGAACGATGATAAAACGATTGATATCCTGACAGTGGCTGGAACGGGCGGACTCTTTGCAGGGCAAGGAGCGACAGGACTATACACGGATCAGTCCAAAACAACAGTCACTCTGGGTTCAGGGGAAATCTACGCGGGAACAGTGGCTCTTGAGGCGCAGCGAAACAAAACTCTCAACCTAGGAGTCAACGCATCCACGATATCAGTCGCATTGGGTGTGGGCATTACCAAAGCGACTTACCAAGATGATTCCAAGGTGGGTGTGGTGTTGGGAGAGAAATCATCAATAGGCTCTCTTCGTCTAGTCGCTCTTGATACGATCACAGTTTCGGCATCGAACCAATTGCGGAGGCAGGAAGACTCTATTTGGACCAAAGGGATCGGTGGTAGCGGCCTGGAATCCATCAAAGGAGTAATCGCGATGGCCACGCTTAATGCCACATCAACGATCAGTGTCGAAGAGGGCGTTTCAATAACATCGGGAGATCATCCCCTGGCTCGCCCCGGTGGTATCATCCTGCTCCCGAGTTTGAGCGTCGACTACCAAACGCACACAAACATCGCGAATCTAAGCTTTCTTCTGTCAGGATCGACCGTAAACTCATCGACCACAGGAAATTTAGTATCGGAGGTACACATTGGCAATCGTGTCAATATTCAGACGATGGGAGATCTCTTGATCGGAAATGACGCGACGATCAGTGCCTCGAATCAAAATGCCGGATGGGGAAGTGCCGTTTTTAGCTCGGTCGTTGACCAATCAACCTCGATCGATATCCATTTGGATCAAAAGGTAACTGTGGGAAACCAAAGTAACCTTTCTGCGGTAAGAAATCTATCGCTGACTGCTTCTCAAGATCCGCGAACAGGCCAAGCCAGTTCTATCGATTTTCGTGCGCATGCAATCACGTCGTCAACTTCCGTATTACCAGCAGCACAATCCAAAGCCAGTGCAAAGCTGACTGAAGATATTTGCTTAGATATCGGAAGTGGTACGCTCTTGGAGAGCGGTGCTAATACACTGTTGCACGCAGGCAATTCAAAACCTGTGTTCGATGTTTTGGGAGAGGCAAGTTACTACTACTTATTCGTTTTTCGGAAGCAAGACTACGACAGTTCTTCCATTCATGTACCTGCATCTCTGGTCAATATTCGAGGCTCTGTGCTTGCTGGTAAAGAGAATCGACTGTCGATTGAAATCCCGAATGACCGAAATAACCAATTTACAAACACCGTACGCGTTGTTCCGGATCAACTTTACTCGATTCCCTTAAATTCATTCATCGAGCAAGACCCGCAGTTTAATCCGCTAGGCTTTATTGAACGGCAGCAGGTCAGTCCCGATATTTCCGCTGCATTGAAGGCGGGTGTATCGTCCGGGGATGTGCATGCCACTAAGATAGGGGTCAGCAATAGTGCAATTCCAATAATCGTAAGTGGAGGTTCCATTTACGTCATTGCAGATCAAGTATCCGCGTCCAACGCCAGCTTGGAAGCTCGTGTTGCAAAAATTGACATTTTCAATCACAGTCCGAACTACCTGCTGCTTGGATCTATGATGATCGCTAATGTGCTCGGAGGGAAAGTTCAGTTCCAAAGCAGCCGAGGTGATACTCTGATTGATCCAGTGGGGGGGAGGATCCGTCGCGACACATCGACTCCAGGGATCCATATCCAATTGGACTTTCCTTCTTCGGTCGGAAGTTCTTCGAATGGGCCTGCGCTGTTTATCACCAAATCCATTGCGAATCTTGGCGGTTTAGTCTCGATTGAAAATGCTACAGGTTCCTTCGGTCAGTTCGCAAGCATCGCTGCCAAGGAAATCGATATCTCGACCCCCAATGGAGTGTTTGCGGTAGATTTGCCGGAGAGCAATTGGTGGGCCGCTGGCAGTCCAGCAGCCTTGTACACCAGAGACTCTAATCTACCGCTGACATATACGGCTGACATCCTCTCGAATGCAGAGCACGCAACCATGGTGGGAGTTAACGCGACCTACATGGAAGGGCTGCCGAATTGGCGTACCGCGATCGACGATACATCTTTGAATAATTTCGTCTACGGCAAGCCTGATGATGCAAACAGACGTGTATCTTGGGTCTTCTTTGGTGGTAGTGTTCCACAGGACAGTAAGACTGGAGACGGAAATTCGAAGGCGAAGAATAGAGTTTGGGCTCAAAGTGCCCGGATTGATCAGTCAGACAATGCGCTGCAACTGACCGATAAAACCCCGAAGCTTGGAAAGAATGAAGGCTGGGATCATGCGTGGGTTCCGAGTTTACAACATGTGAGCGTCGAGGGGAATCTGTCGACGTTCGCATCCAGGAACCCGAGTCGAATGGTCCAAGGGCAGGTGGTGGTTATTCGCGCCAAGACGCTCAATGTCAACGGTACGATTCAATCGGGGCAGTCCAGTTTAGAGAATCATTCGATCGTATTGCCTGAGAGTTTGGAAGCCAAACTACTTGCTTATCAGCGTGATTATCGACGCGGTCTAGTTAGTTCACCTCTGTTGGATATACCCCAGGAGAGTCTCTCTGTCGATAAACCAGGGGATCGTTTAATCGGTGCTAGGTACGATGCTAGAAATGGGCAGATCGAGGTCGATTCGGTCGAAGCAAGTGGTGGGGGGAGTGTTCAAATCATCGGTCGCATTCTCAACACGGATATGGCTGGCAAGATCAAGATGACCGGGGGTAGTGGCGATATCACAGTGCGAAATCGCACTAGCTTACAACTGAATCTTGGGAAGCTACAGACCCAAAGCGGTGGGAAGAAAGGGGTTGTTAGTATCACAGATTTGAATATTGCAGATTCATCCGAGCGCCAAATTGCTTACGTCTACAATGGTACTGAAATACTTGTGTATCGCGGGCCTGATGGATCCAACGTGATCCGTCAGGAGATGCTTCGAGATCGGATTCTCGCGACCAATACTCAGTATCAACCCCAACCGGGATTGCGTTGGAACTGGCAATTAGAGGCGAGTGTCCAAAGAGATGTGAAGTTTGACTTGACCAACTGGAGTGGTGTCCAAGCGAGCAATTGGAGATTTAATCCTCCTGTTGACAGCGTAAACGCTTTTGGTCATTGGTCGCTTGTCGATGGCGTTGACGGAGGATCGCTTGTTACCGGATCCGATCCTTCAGCGATAACCCAGAAAATGACATCCAATTGGGTGCCTTATCCATACAGACTTGGGCTTACAGTTCCGTACGAAAATTACGGTTGGGATACGGGTTTCATAGGCAGTCGGACTTATTATTATCCCAATTCGATGGATTTGGGGATGCAATTCTCGATCAAGGCGGATTATCCCATAGGCATTGATTTCTCTCAACTTCGGTTTGGAAATGTCGTCGTGGATTCCAATGGTGGTGTGCTTTTGGGGGGATCGGTCGTTGCTCCTGGGGTCCAGATCGTTAGTCACATGTCGGATATTAAATCCATGTTTCGAGATGTTTCAATCGATGCTGGGCGCATTTCGCTTAGCGCCAAAAAATCCATCGGTTCGGCAACGGGTTCGATTTCGATCACAGCAGATTTCGTGGATCTGAATTCCATGAACGGATCGATCTACATCGACGCGAACCGAAACCTAGATCGACAGAGCGTTGGTATCGAAAACATCGTCGCACCATTGGGTGCCGTCGTATTTTACTCAAATGGTCCCATTGTTTCTGGAAAGGCGGAGGGGCAGATTCAAGGTCGGCAAGTAGATCTGTGGAGTCGTTCCGGGGAAATTGGCACGACTTTACAACCCGTTCGTCTCCGTTCTCCGCAAAATTGGGGAAGCCTGAGAATCAATGCAACATCCAAGGGAAATGTAAATCTCGAATCCTTTGAAGGTGACCTTCTGGTCGGATTGATTGAAGCACAAGGTGGTGATGTTCATATCGTTTGCCAAGGAAATGTCTTCAGCGGTGAGTCCTGGACGATCGATCCTGAGCGAGACCTAGCAAGACTAGCGGCCTTGATTGCTACAGGTGCAACAGATCCCTTGGCCCACGTTCCAGATATTCAGGGCTTTGAAAGTCGGATCACTCAGGATTATCGTTTGTTCTGGGCACTGCGAGATAGCGGTGATATCCTCGACGGTGTCTACCGACTTCGCGATAGTGATATACCGTTGTGGAGAATACGAGTCGAAGCGAATCTCGGACAGCAAGGCATTTCCGATCAGGATGTACGGCGACAGAGCGAAATCCTTTTCGAAAGCTTGAAAGAAAGTTTTGTGAAAGCCATCGGAGCAGATTGGTCGACTAGACCTGAGTTTCAGGCACGCCAGCCAGATTATCAGTACACGGCAAGTCAGCAACAGATCGATCAGTTTAAGCTGGGGCGGACCGCTGCCCAGGCACAGTTGCGGATTGCGTTGCTGAGTAGTGCTTTGCAAAAGAACGACCAGGATCATCGCGACGACAAGCCGAGTATTCGAGGCAGAGATTTGAGAATTACGTCTCGAAACGGCAGCATCGGAAAGCTTGATACTATCATGCAGATACCGACTGCAAATATCATTGACGGAGCCTTGACCGATAACCAACTTCGGGAAATCAATTTAGCAACTCGTCCGGGAGATGCATTTGTGGACGACAGTTTCTCGACACTAAGTCTCAGAGTCAAACGTCCTTTGGTGATTGACATATCTGGAAGACTTGATGCGGTTGCTGAGGGAAACGTGATCATCACGGATCCGTCGGGAGTTGTGCAAATTGGGAACATCGGTTCATCCAATGGGCAAGTGGTTTTGCGTTCCGAGGGCAGTTTACTACGAGCAAAGAGCGAATCACTGGATTTTTCGGGAGTTACGCTGGGATTTGAGCAACCGGAGAAATGGCGAACGCTTGGAACATCTGGACAGACGCTCAACCCTTTTTCGGGACTGTTTGTGCCCGGCAATCGCAATACTGTTTCTGCGACATGGTACTCTGACCCGATTACCAATAGCAGTTTTAGAGCTAGCTTCACTTACCTTGCCAGCACCAATGATGCAGCGAACGCTGGAGATGGTTTGGCATTCGTTTTGCGATCCGAGAATACAGACGAAGTGGGTAATATGGGAGGCCAGCTTGGCTATGGAGGACTTAAGGGTAACAAAGTTGGATTTCTGATCAATCTTTACGATCGCAATGGAGAGAAGCGAGGAACCAGGTTCGATACTTCTGGTAAGGTAGGCTCCTATTCAAAATCGTTGTTGGATTTAGTCAATAGACCTGTTTATGTATCTATGACTTACGATGCCACTAAGAGTACGCTCAAGGTGTCACTTGGTCGAAGCATTGATGATCGATCTCCAGAAACCACGGTTTATGAAGGAGTCGATTTGCAAAAGCTGCTTGGAAGCCAATACTTCCTCGGATTCACAACTGCCACCGGGGATGCATTTTGTTCGCAGGCGATCCAAGATTTTCGCTTTGCGATTTCGGATAGCACGCAAGCTCAACAGGTTGCTTTTCCGTTGATTGGAATGGATCCGCATTGGGTGATCAATCGGCTTGCGAATCATGTTTCGGACCAGAGTTCAGGTTTTAATTTTGTTTCTAATGTGGGTCAAAACACATTGGTATTCCCAGCTAAAGCAGGGATTGCCTCGTCCGCTTGGTATGAGAACAAGGTTTCGATCGATGGTAATTTTCACATCCGATTCGACTATCAATTCACATCAACGAGCAGCCTAGCCGGTGATGGACTCGCTCTGGTCTTTCATAATAGTCCAAAGGCACTCTCAGCGCTTGGAGGGGCTGGTGCAGACTTAGGATATGGATCGATCGATGGTCCAAAAGTTGGGCTGTTATTGAATCTTTACGGGCCTTCGAGTGG
>JBJSWM010000416.1:0-5519 GCA_046085865.1 Pirellulaceae bacterium | reverse complement strand
GAAGAGTCATTCCAACAAACGTTAGAATGTTCTCTGGTCACCAAGCCGCGAGCACGAGCACGAGCACGAGCACGAGCACGAGAAGGAGAAGGAGAAGGAGAAGGAGAAGGAGAAGGAGAAGGAGAAGGAACTAAAGCCCGACATTCTTGGGAGGATATTTTTTCAACGTGGCAGCGTGGGCAGCCAACTCGGCTCCCAGCGATGCAAGCCATGCGTTCATCCGATGGCCCACCGGCAACTCTTCCTTGGGGTCGATGTAGAGATTGAACAGCCAAGGTGCCGTCGCCGTGTCCTGAATCGTCGCCATATCGATATGCATGAAGGTGCTGTGAGGCAAGATCACCTTGACGTGCTCTTTGTACTCCCGCATCCGAACCGCCATCAGATGACTCTTGAACCAAAAGAAGACGCACTCTCGGTTCCCTTCTCCCTGGTCATGCAGCAGAAAGGAAGTCTGGTCGATCCCGTCGATGTACCGGTCGGCAGGGATCTGGTCGAGCACCCCGGCTAGATGGAGTGAGGTATTGAATAGATCCATCAGATCAAAGCAATCATCGCTGGTGCGGCCTCCTGCGATCATCCCCTTCCAGTAGGCGATTCCCGGCACCCGAACGCCCCCCTCCCACGTCGTCCCCTTGGCGCCGCGAAACGGGGTGTACCCCGCATCAGGCCAACCGTCCATCTGCGGCCCGTTGTCCGACGTCACGAAGATGAATGTGTTGTCGAGGACTCCCGCCTTTTCCAACGTCTCTACAATCCTTCCAATCTCATGATCCACCTCGCACACGGCATCCTTGTAGGGATACTTGCTGGCGCTTTTTCCGACCAAGTCCGGATGAGCGTAATTGTCGGTGTGGACCTTCATGAAAGCATGTTCCAAAAAGAACGGTTTGTCGCCTGCCGCCAACTCCTGAATCTTCTTGACGCTGAAGTCGGTCAGCACCTGATCGGCCCTGGCCATGTCCTCGACGCTCTGGATCGTCGACACCTCCGTCAGCCTTCCATCCTTGAAGCCATGGACGAGGCTGTGATCCTCCCCCAGCCCTTCGTAACGCGCCAGTTTCTCGGGGTCGAGAACTAGGTCGGGATAGCGTGCCGGATCGACTGCCTGCGAGGTCTCTTTCTGCGCGCCGTAATAACCAAAGTGCTCGTCAAAACCCACCTCATGAGGCCGCATCCCTGCCACCGATCCGATGTGCCACTTGCCCACCAGCACCGTCTGATATCCTGCGGCTCCTAGCATCGCAGGAAGACTGGTCTCCCCCTCCCAAGGATTCTTCGTCAGCTTGTCCCCGGCGAGAATCGGACGGGTTAGACCGGTGCGCACAGGCAACCGCCCGGTGAGCATCGCGGAACGGGTCGGCGTGCAGGTGTTTTGCGCATAACAAGAAGTCAGCCGAAGTCCTTCGCGCGCTAGTCGATCGATATGAGGCGTCGCGGCTCCAATCGCCACACCGCCTCCATAGCATCCAGGATCCCCATACCCCATGTCATCGATCAACAGCCAGACGATATTGGGCCGCTTCCCTTTCGATTGTCGGAGCGACTCCAGCTTTCTCTCTACCTCCTCAGCCTGCTGCGGATGCGCAATCGACGGCTCCATGTGCTCGGCCGATCGCACCGCTCGATTGAGCGCCGATTGGGCTTCCGCTCGACTGCTGTCAAGCACCCACACGAATAAGACCAGCCCAAGCATCCAACGACTCACCATGGATCACTCCTGTCACCGTCGGCAATAGACTAGAGGAAATAGAAGCAGAGAAAAGAAAAAACTTCGGCAAGCATGCATCGGTTAAAAGCTCGGCACGCAGGAAAACGCCACCTCAACGGACATCCGTTGCGATCGTTGCCAGATCAGTCAGCTCCGCCCGCCCCTCCGACTCCTTCACCAATCTGCAAATCAGATCGATCGCCTGAAACTCCGGATCGACCACTCCTAGGCAGGATGGATGCGCTAGAAAGTCAAAAACCGTCCCGTTTTCGATCGACCATCGTACACTCTTTTCGATCGATCGCAGAAAGCTGTCTAGATTCCAACGGCCATTGCGAAACGCACCGATATCGCTGATGGGGCTCATCGGTATCTCGATCAACCCATCCGGATAGACAAACGGCTGAGCATCCTTCTGCGATTCAGCGATCTGATCAAGCAGTGGGTCGTCGGGCTGCTGAAGTGGCTGGGTGTTGGGATGAGCCGGGTAGAGGCTACTGACCCATGAGTATCCCAAATCCATCAGCATGGCTCGCACCGCAGGATGCGCCTTCAGTCCCTCGGAGAAACCACCCGGGGTGCGAAAGCCGCTGGGTTGGACCCCCAGCCGATATTCCATGGCTCTTGTGGTGCGCAAAATGTTCTCACGTATCAGCTCCAACACCGGTCGATCCTCCAGCAGCCAGGGGGCTCGCTGAAAGCGATACTGCAGATCCTCGCGGCGGCCGGCCAGTACGTTGACGTGGTCGTAGGTGTGATTTCCTACCGGGTGGCCTTCCTCGACGATTTCCTTCAGCCAACCCAAATCCGCCTGTTCGAACAACTGCCCCACCGCAAAAAAGTGGATCACACCCCCTCGCTGGCGTACGCGACGTGCCGCCTCCCTGGCATAGCTCTTGGTCGGCGGGTCGAGATTCCCTTTCTCATAATCCCAATGAGTCGACTCCCAGGTTGGAAAATTTCGCGCCATTTCCAGATCGAGCGTGATGGCGATACGGCTGGTGCGACCACTGTTTGTGGACCGATACCCCAGGCGACTTTGGGCCGGTGCCGCGCTGGCGTGCTGGCTTGCCAGCGATACGGCGGCCATCCCTTGCGCCAGCCAGCTGCGGCGGTTGATCGCATCCTTCATCGGGAACTCTCCGTGCTGCGATCCTCTCTAGTCTGCACCCAAGAGATCTGCGTGATCAGCTGCTGCAACGCGGCATACGAGATCGCTGCATTGACGGCAAAGCGTGGCGAACTATTGGAAGGGAAGGTGGCCAACGAAGCATCGGCCACCAGGAAGACATTGAAGTCCTTCGATAGGTTTTCGTAACCTGCGGTCGTTTTGCAGTAGCACATGTCGGTAGCATAGCCGGTCAGTAGCACGTGACGGATCCCCTCCTTCTTCAAAAAGTCCCGCAGCTTGGGATATCCCTCTTCATCGAAGATCACCACATCCTGGGGCGCGACATCGATGGCGTCGCTGACGGGAATCGGCAGCGACCAAAAGCCTTCGCCGTTGTAGCGGGCGGAGGCATCGAGTCCTGGGAACTGCCGGAAGTAATCTCCCACCGGATGACTCTCCCCAAGGATCAGTTGATCGGGCAGATTGTCTCCCCGATAGTCAAAGCCCGCCAATTGTTCGCGCAGACGCCGCTTCCCTTCTTCCCGCTGCGCCTCGCTAGGCGTCGATTCGAAGGATCGATAAACCATGGAGCGAATCGGGTCGGCCGGACCAGGAAGGCTGTACATCACCAGCGAAACCTTTTGACGAAGTCGCTTGAGGAACGGGTCGATCACTTCCCGCGAGTGACGAGAGGCGAGATGATTTTTCGTCGGCGTGCAAAAGTCGGCCACACCATGGGGTTGGGGTGTCTTCCAACCCCAGGAATCATCAATCGCCCAGGGATGCACCATGATGATCGCAGTCTGATCCCCGCGCAGGCGATTGGGCATTTCGATGATGCCCCTGGCGTTGTAGCTAAATCGCCAAGCTCTGACGTGCAGATCCCCCGTCGGGTCGTCGACGATCGGATCGGCTTCGAATCGTTGCTCCTCCACCACCGGTTCAAAGAACTCGGGATGATCCGCCAGGATCGGTGTGGGTGCCTCGATCTTCCTAAGGATATTGGAGTAAACACGACCCAGGGACTTTTCCTGACCAGACAACATCCCTGGCCATGCAAGGCAAAAGAGCGTCATCCCTATCAAACCGTGTCGCATGGTTCTTATCTCGCTGCAGGAGTCCAGATCAAGCATCGTTCCCAGGAATGGGAGTCAGGGCGGAACCGGGGGATCGGACTGAAGGTACGCAAACAGATCTCTCAGCGCCTGCGGCGACCACTGGCGATAGAGATCTTCCGGCATCAGCGACGTCGCGGATTCCTTCGCTTGTGCGATCTCGGAGAGGGCCAAAGCAATCGGTTCACCGCGCTGCGGATGGAGGAGCACTCGGGAATCGCCATCGGGCTTGACAATGCCGGTCAGCACGCGATCATCCTCCGTTTGCACGACGGTGGAAAGATACTCCTTGCGAATGACGCTGCTGGGGTCGACGATCGACACCAGCAAAAAATCGCGATCCTTGCGATTGGCGCTAGTCAGGTCGGGGCCCAGCTGGCCACCTTCTCCAAAAAGCTGATGGCAAGCCGCGCAGTGCTCCCGGAACAGCAGCTTGCCTTGCCCCACATCCCCGGATCCAGCCCGCAGATCGTTATGGAGCCTTCGAACTTCCGCCAGCCGTTCCTCGGCTGTCGCCGTGGCGATGCGTCCCCAGAACTTCAACACCTGCGAGTCGATTTCTGAATCGTTGTGACTGGAGAGCTGCTGGACCACTTCGCGGGGTACCGCATCCGCCGAAATTTCTCTCTGATCGATCGTCTCCAGCAGCTTCTTAGCCCAAGTAGGTCGCGAGGCAAGAACGGCCAGCATACGATCTCTTACGCGAGGCTCCCATGGCGCCGCAAGCAGTTCCAGCAACCCCACCGCCACCTCGCTGGTGTCGATGCGGCTTAGATATTCCATACTTGCCATCTGCACCGATGGTTTTTTTGAACGCTTCAGGATCGAGAGGACCATCGTGGCCGAATCCTTGGCAGGCTGGATCGCGAGCACCGCAAGATCTTCCAGCAGTTGCTCCGAGTCGGGATCCTCACTAGCGATCCGCTCCGTCCATCGCCGCTGCACCTGGCGATCGCCAAGCCGAAGGGCAAGGCGTACCAGCCCTGAGTCCATGGGGTGCTGCTGCAGATCGCTTTCCAGCAGTGGTTTCCAGGCCATCGGCGAAGCCATTCTTGGAGAAACTCCCGTGGGCTGGGCTGTGGAGCCGCCTGGCATTTGCAGACCCAGTTCGATCGCTTCCCAGAGTGGCAATCGATCGAACGGCGTGGGGCAAGCGACGAGAAGTCTGGCGATGGCGACATCCGCTAGCTCCGAACGCTCGGCTGCGTACCTCCGCACCAAGCGTGGTAGCAGGAAGTCGCGTCCCAGCTTCGACTTCCACAACGTCGGTCGCTCGAACCGCCGAAGCACCTCTTCGCTCCCATCGATCGCATGCCGCTCGATCGCCCACCACCACAGCAAGGGCAGCATGGGATCGTCGACATCGATGCTGCGGTTGATCTGGGCGTTGATGATCGGCATGGCGACGTTGGCCGGCAGACGCGCAGCGGTCGAGGCCAGTTGCTGACGGACATGCTTGTCAGGCTCCACCTCCGACAGCTCATCCAACAGGTGCGCTAGCCGCTCGGAAATCGTCTACTTACCGTTCGGAAACACCTGATTGCCTACTGTCTGATCGCCTATTGTCCGGAGCGCCCAAAAG
>JBJSWM010000415.1:0-462 GCA_046085865.1 Pirellulaceae bacterium | reverse complement strand
CCCAACTGCGCAGCTCATTCTAGCGCCCCCCCTGTGACAGGCAAGGGAAGGAAGAGGACGACTTGGGTATCGAATGTCGGCAAATGACCTAGTGGGTGGCCGAGACAGATAGCTCGTCGAACGACTCGATGGCTGGAATGGAACAGTTGGGTGGTAGCGGTGCATTGCCTGGACGAACGACCGCGATGGCTTGCCAGCCAGCTTCCTTCGCAGCGGTCAATTCCTCGTACACATCGCTGAGGAAAAGCAGTTGGCTGGGGTTCCGTTCCAGCCGCTGTGCGATCGCTCGGTAGCTGCTTGAGGATCGCTTACCACCCGTCGTCGTGTCAAAATGGTGGGAGAAAAGCGACAGCAAGTTTCCAGAGCTAGTGTGCTGGAAGAAGAGCTTCTGAGCTGCGATGCTTCCAGAGGAATAGACAGCCAATTGCAAACCCTGATTGGACCATCGTTGGAGGGCAGGGG
>JBJSWM010000414.1:0-1498 GCA_046085865.1 Pirellulaceae bacterium | reverse complement strand
GTATTGCTGACCTGCGATCGAAGCAAGAGTCTGCCGCAGCATCTCTTCTCGTCCACGATGTGGGATCACAAAAGATACAGTCGGTAGGTCTTCCATCATCTGCTCGATTCCCTGATGCGGACGAGTCGATTCGCTGGCTCGACGCTAGCCACCGCCATGGTAGTCTACTTCCCTACCTTCCATCGAGAAAGCCGATCGCTGCACTCGCAACTCTTGTCGGCTGTCCCAAACCCGGATCCGTTCACTTGGCACCCAGCCATGTTAGGGGCCCCTTCCTTTCCGATCGAAACTTCTGTCGCTCTTTGCGCCCCCCCCTTCACTGGCTACCACTCAGCGATAGCCGGCCGATTGCTTGCGGGCGAAGCGAACTGTCGCCATGAGACAACTAATTGGTGGGAGGCAAGTCACAGGGTGGAGCGGTATCGGTCGGAAAGATCGCGCCATGCCATTTCCTCTTCGCTCAAGACCATCTCCAATTCTTCTGGCTTGGTGCTTGGGTCATCCACCCATCGACGCAGCCTATCGCTCCCTGAAATCAAATCGAAGGCCAGCCGATCGGTTTCGTATTCGTAAGGAAAATCGCGCCAGATGGGATAGTCCGGATGCAACCGACGCAGCGTCCAAATCGCACCGGAGACCAGCCGAAATGGACGAAACAAATCGTGTCGATAATCTGGACCATCGCAGTGGATCTGAAAACCACTGCAGACTTTCCCTTGATGCTTCTGAAAAGTCGGCTGGAAAAAGCAGGGTCGAAGCATACAACCGGCCAACCACGATGCGGGCAGCATTCGATGCATTGCATCCACCCATTGTCGACCATCCACATCGGGTGCTCCAACCATCTCCAGAGGACGTGTCGTGCCTCGCCCTTCCGAAAGATGCGTCCCCTCAAGAAGCACTGTGCCGCTGTAGCACCTGGCCATCGACAGCTGGGGTGCGTTCGGGCTTGGATTGACCCAAGAACGAGCCCCGAGGGGCCATCCGTAACCAGGCGCCGCATCGGGCATCCAGCCCTGCATCCCAACCACTCGGTACTCCAGGTCTAGACGCTTCCGATCGATCAGAAACCTTCCCAACTCCCCAAGGGTCAGCCCATGCCGCATCGGCGTTGGCAGGTGCCCAACAAAACTCTCCCACCCTGCCTGGAGCGACAGTCCTTCGATCGGTCGGCCCACAGGGTTGGGGCGTTCCAGAACCCAAACGGCGATGCCTCGAGCGGCGGATTCCTCCATCACGTAAAGGAGTGTGGTTGCAAAAGTATAAATCCGACATCCGAGGTCCTGCAGATCCACCAAAACCACATCGACGCCTTCCAACATCTCGGAGGTCGGTCGTCTGGTAGCTCCGTAGAGACTGTAGACAGGCAAGCTCCAATCGGAATCGACATAATCGTCCGACTCCACCATGTTGTCTTGCTTTTCACCACGCATCCCATGCTGGGGACCCAGCGCACAACGAAACCGAAGTTCCGGGGACAAAACCAGCGCATCCAGAG
>JBJSWM010000413.1:0-1577 GCA_046085865.1 Pirellulaceae bacterium | reverse complement strand
GTTTGGACGGTTTTGCGCCGCCCTCCACCGCGTGGCCGCGGTGGCTACAAGGGAGCGGTGGCTACCGAGAAGACGAAGGGTAGAATACAACGATTGCTGAGAAGATTTTGGGGCTAGTTCTTTAGTGCAATGCGGTTTTCTCAGGAAACGGGCGCAGCCATGCAACGCCACTCCCAGGCAACTCCCCCGGCAATCGACCAACTAACTTCTCGGACTTGGTCGTTTCGGCGGGAAATCGTCTGGTCGCTGCTATGGGCCGGTTTGTCGATTCTCGGCCCGTTGGCAAACTCGCCTTTGGCGGCTCAGGAAAACGCATCCCCTCAGGCGGCTGCATGGGAACTTAGCGATCGCATCGATGCCCAATTTGCCCAAAGACACGGGCCGATGGCTTCTTGGCCGATGGCAAGCGACACCGAATTCCTCAGGCGCGTCTACTTGGATCTGACTGGCCGAAATCCGACCCCAGCGGAAGTGAGACAATTTCTTGAAGACAATCGCCCTGACAAGCGTCGACTTTGGATCGACTCATTGATCCAGTCGACCGCCTTCGCCGCTCGGCTTGCCGATAGCTGGACTCGCATGCTGGTTGGCGAAGGTCGCATTTCCGCTGGACTTAGCGACCGGTCCAGGCGACACCTGCGGACTTGGTTGATGCAGCGGTTTGCGGCCAATCAGCGGTACGATCGCGTCGTCGCTGACCTGTTGATGAGCAAAGGGGAGGGGGAGGTTTCCCCGATTGCTTTCTTTGTGGCGCAGGAGTTTCAGCCGGAGAAACTTGCGGAGAAGTCATGCCGCGTTTTCCTCGGGCTTTCACTGGATTGTGCTCAGTGCCACGATCATCCGTTCGCAGCGTGGAAGCAGGAAGATTTCTGGGGCGTTGCCGCCTACTTTGCGCAGATTCAGGTCGATGGGCAAATGATGGCGCCAGGGTCGCTTCCCAGTCTTTCGGATCTTGGGACCGGCGATGTGAAACTGCCTGATTCCCAGCAGATCATACCCCCCAAAGCGTTGACAAGTCACTTGGAGGCATCGACCGCTCGCGGCACCCGAAGGCAGCAGTTAGCACTGTGGCTGACCAACCGCGACAACCCATGGTTTGCCGCCAATGCGGCGAATCGCATGTGGGCGATGTTGATGGGAGAGGGGCTGATTGAGCCGATTGATCAACTGCCGATCGATTCCAAGGAGATCCCGGAGACTTTAAGTCTTCTGGCAGACGATTTCCGAGCGAGTCGTTACGATCTGCGGCGATTGGTGCGAGCGGTCGCGGGAACGCGTTGGTACGGTAGATCGTCTTCCAGCGAAGCAGCTAGTGCACTTCGGATGCCAGCCAAGCCGTTGACGGGCGATCAGATGGCTGCGACTCTACGCGATATTGCAAGGGATGTTGCAGGTGAGACGGATAATGATCTGTGGGCAAGCCTTGCTCAGAAGTTGGGGGCGTTGAGGGTCGCGCGTTCCGACTATGCAGGCGATGTTCTTCAGGCGCTGCAACTCCAAAACGGCCCGTCGCTCGATCAGCTTGTCAATGAAGCCAACTCTCGGCTGCTCAAGGCGCTCCAGGCACCGCACCTGAA
>JBJSWM010000412.1:0-986 GCA_046085865.1 Pirellulaceae bacterium | reverse complement strand
GACTGGAACTGCTTCTGGATCGGGATGAACCATTTCTGGAATTGGGACTTTGGCCGCTTACCAACTTTATCCAGAATGGGGAGATGTGCCTGCTGCCGGAGTGGTCACGGGGATCGGTTGGGTCAGTGGCCAGCCATGCCTGATCGCTGCCAATGATGCCACGGTGAAGGCAGGGGCCATGTTCCCCCAGTCGGTCAAGAAACTGATCCGCGCTCAAAAGATCGCTCATCGCCTCCGCCTGCCATTGATCTATTTGGTCGATTCGGCTGGCGTTTTCCTTCCGCTGCAGGATGAGATTTTTCCCGACGAAGACGATTTCGGAAGGATCTTTCGGAACAACTCCATTCTTTCCGCAGAAGGTATCCCTCAGATCGCTGCCGTGATGGGCAACTGCATCGCGGGTGGTGCTTACCTGCCAGTGCTTTGCGACAAGATTCTGATGACCGAAGGAAGCCAGCTTTGTCTAGCTGGCCCGGCGCTCGTCAAGGCAGCCATCGGCCAGACCGTCGATCCAGAAGAACTGGGGGGCGCGAAAATGCACGCGCAAATCAGTGGAACCGTCGACTTTCATGAAAAGACAGATGCCGATTGCCTCGAGCGAATTCGGCAGCAGATGCGATTGCTTCCAGACCGGCCATCCAGGCGGCAAGGACCACCGCCTCGACGGCCTTGCGAAGACCTCTATGGACTGATCCCGGCAGACGGACGTGGCGAGTACGAAGTCCGTGATCTGCTCGATTGCCTAGTGGATGGCGACACGCTGCAGGAATTCAAACCTGATTTCGGACGCACCGTCGTGACGGGATACGCCCGCATCAACGACTACCCGGTTGGAATCGTCGCCAATCAGCGAAAACGATCCCAGACCGCCCAAAAAGAAGTTCAGATCGGAGGGGTACTCTATGGGGATGCTGCGGAGAAAGCGGCGCGATTTGTACTCGACTGCGATCAGAATCGAATCCCGCTGATTTTCATCCAAGACGTTC
>JBJSWM010000411.1:0-1780 GCA_046085865.1 Pirellulaceae bacterium | reverse complement strand
GAATCCAGCGCAGGGTCTGGCCATCGCCAGTCGTATCGATTGGTCCTGGGATGGCTGGTCGACGCCACTTCCTGACGGCGTCGACGCACTACCCGCCACCTATCGGGCTCTGGGATCTCGGGGGTGGAACCTGGCGCAGATCGATTCTCTGGAGCGACTTCAGGGGAAGCCGATTCAGCGAGAGGATGGGGAGGCGTTGATGCCGCTGTTGCGGTTGGTGACCGAGTCGGCGAGGGGGAAGGGCGGAGGTGATGAGCCATCGGCCTTGGTCCCCGCGACCAACACGGAGAATTCGCCTGGGATTTCAAAGGCTCACCGTACATTAGCGCAGGTGCTGCGCGATCCCCCCGGTTCGATGCTGCAGCCGGTTGCTATTTCGGTGCGATTGCTGCGTGCCGCACGGATCGATGTGGTGGATCCGGCCGAGCGGCAGTGGCTGGGTGGGGATCACTACTACGAAGTCGATGGGATGGGGGATCTTCAAGGGACGCGGATCGATTACCGCCCCTCGGCCAAGGCAGGTGAACCGATTCGATTTGAAGGGGAGTTCCCAGTGACGCTGCTGGCCAGCAAGTTGCCTGCCCAACTGCTGGCCGAAGGGGAGGTGATGGAGGAGACCCAGACCGCTCAAATCGCGCTGCGCGGGCAGGTGGAGGTGGAAGGTCTGCACTACCGGATGTGGGCCTATCGCAGCCAGCGCATCGCCAACCGTTCGATCGATCGACCCGACGATGCGACCGGAGCTCAACTGGCACCTCTGATCGCTGTCGCTAAGTGGACCGTGGTGCCACCTTTGTCGGTCAGCCAAGTGCGCCGTGCGATCGATCAGGGGAGTTCGATCTGGTTCTGGGGTATGGCCGGCATTGCTGGGCTTGCATGGTGGTGGATCCGACGCGCTGCGGTGGCGCGACGGAGGCTTCGCGCCAAGGGAAGGGGAGTGGCAGAGCGAGATTCTGGAAAGCGCAGTTGCTAGGTGAGATGGACTGCCATTGCGGCCGGCTCAATCCATGCGCCGTCATCCCATTCCCTTATCCTAAGGCCATCGTCAGCTACCCCGATTCGCGATCCAGCGGGATTGGGTATGATGAGGTGCTGCAGCCAATTGCCTGTCAGGTTGTGACCGGCTTTGGCCTGAATTGAATCGGATATCCAGGAACAAAACGCGGGAGAGCGGAAGCATGCGCAGAGCGAAGATTTCGATCATCGGAGCGGGAAACGTGGGAGCCACTTGTGCACATTGGTGCGCGGCGGCCGAACTCGGGGACATCGTGCTACTGGACGTGCCCGCTACCGAGCAGATGCCGAAGGGAAAAGCGCTCGACCTGATGCAAAGCTCACCGATCATGGGCTTTGACAGCAACGTCATCGGCACCACCAGCTACGAAGATACCGCAGGAAGCGACGTGGTGGTGGTCACCGCGGGAATCGCGCGCAAGCCAGGGATGAGCCGCGATGATCTTTTGAGCACCAATGCGAAGATCGTCAGCAGTGTCTCCGAGGAGATCAAGAAAACCAGTCCCAACGCGGTGGTGATCGTCGTCAGCAACCCGTTGGATGCCATGGTGCAACGAGCGTTTCAGGTCACCGGCTTTCCTTCCCACCGCGTCATCGGGCAAGCCGGGGTGCTCGATACGGCCCGCTTCCGCACCTTCATCGCTATGGAACTCGGAGTCAGTGTCGAAGACGTTTCGGCAATGCTCATGGGAGGCCACGGCGATACCATGGTTCCGATCGCTAGCTGCACGAGCGTCGGAGGAATACCTGTCTCTCAACTGATCCC
>JBJSWM010000410.1:0-8910 GCA_046085865.1 Pirellulaceae bacterium | reverse complement strand
CGCACGCTGTCCCTGTTCGCTCGCACCGGCTTGCCAGCCACTTCGATGAAGACGGGGTTGGTATGAGCGGATGGTAGGATGCGAATGGCGGCCCAAGAACTCTTCTCTATCGGTTGCTCGAAGCGAAGCATATGCTCTTTGCCGTCCGCAGGTATTTCCCGTTCTGCGACGGGAAATCCATTGACCACCAACTCCACTTTGGCGGTCCCCCCCGGCTCGGGCGCCACCGCAGCTAGCACACTCCATCCGATCGTCTCTCCTTGCTCCAACCGCAAAGTGCTGTCCTGAGTCCCGATCTCCAAGGGGTTGTGGGATTCGCGGTGAGCCATGAACTCCATCAGATGAGCTCGACCATCGCTGACATAGCTTCTCCCAGCCGCCAGAGCATCGCACCAACGATCGAAATCCAGCTGCCCGTCCAGCCGAACATAGACCCTTCCCAGCCCAACCCGCTCCCCACTGATGCAAGGAAAATCAGTTTCCCCACTGGCGCGCACTTGAAAGCCGCTGTTGAGCACGTGGTACCACATATTGAATTCCGCAATGCGATCGGTATCCATCGTGGAGATAAAGTCGACCGCGGGGACCTGCAATCCATCGGGTCCTTGGACGGTATGAGCGACATTCATGATGAATTCATTCGCTCCAATCCCATCAAACGCCGGGATGTTGAAGGTCGGCAGCCCGCCAGGGCCGTCCTGCCCTTCGGTGTTGGGGACACGGTCGACAAATCGCGTCAGGCCATTTGCCGAATGTGCCGGACCGCAGACGGCCCCCTGTCGCTTGGCCCATCGGAGCGTGTTGAGTCCCAATGTAGGCCAGTGCTCCTTCGATTCACCGCCAGGGGGGATCTGCTGTTTCAGCCGCAGAAGATTCAGATGGCCCGAGGCATGGGAACCGAAACCGGAGACCTCAATGTCGTATCGAATCAGATAGGGATAACGGCTGTTGTCATCCAGTTTGCCTGAGAAAAACTGCTTTTGATAATCAAAGCAGGGCCCCCACGTCAGGCAGCACCCGACCTTCAGGTCTTCTCCCATGCAATGCCGCAGCATATCCGGTGGATGAATCCCTTGCGTCGGATTTTCATAATGGGCACAACCTGCCGCGTGGATGTGGTGATCGCCCGACCAATACCCCCTTCGCGATGGATCAATCCACCGCTTGACCTGATAGCTGAATTCGACAGGTCCCTCTGTCACCTCCAGAGTCTTCGTTTCGGGAATCGTTTCTGGGCCGCGCGAGCAACGGACGGAATAGATACCTGCGGGAAGGCGTATGGTTTCGCCGTCGCCTCGATAGATCTGCCGCTGAAAGAAAAGGTCGGGAGCCAATCGCTTGGTCTGCGGCGGGTACACACGCCCGCCTGCATCGGTAATCTCGAAACAACCCATCGCTGGCCGATCCGGGTCATCGACGATTCGGAAAGTGACTTCATGGGAGGGGCGAGTCACCAGTTGGAAATCGGCTCCCGTCCACTCCTGCCCTCCCTCAGCGGCTGTCAGCTCCACCCAGTCGACTCGCCACTGACATGGTTTTCCATTCGGATCGATGCGCATCCCGATGAGCGGTTGCCGTTCGCTGAAACGTATCTCATAGAGCATCTCGCGGCCCCCTTCGACGTTGAAGGAAACCACGTGACCGCCATCCGCTTGCGGACGCTCTGCCGTCCACCAAAAGAACTGACCAACTCCCGACTGCTCCGCACGAGCCCAAAACCTCAGCAGGTACTTTCCACCCTCCACCGGCTCCGGCAAGTCGACTCCAAAAAATGGATCGTCTCCCACTCCCTGCACCTGCAAAGCCCCACGCTCTGCCTTCAGCTCCACTTGGTTCATCGCTTTCCAGCCCGCCGTGTCGAAATCAAACCGCCAGTCGGCCAGAATGGATCCGCTGCGATGGTCGATGTCGGCCGAACGACTGGGCGCCGCGAAATCAAACCTAGCGCCCCGATCGCCTGCATCACGCGAGTAGACCTCCACCACCCGGTACTCCAAAGGGACTCCCGTCAAACTTGGCGTCATGGGCTGGCCATCGAACATCGCCACGTCCAACCACCTGGAAGCAATTTCATCCGCAGGTGAATGGGGTAGAGGGCGTGCATTGGGACTGGAAATCCGCAACCTGGCACGCGACCTTTCGGGATTCAGCACCTTGACTAGATAGACACGCCACCCCTGCTCTTCCAATTCCAAAGGAGCCGGGCTCTTGACCACCCGCGGCGCCCCCTCCTTGCCAATCGAAACAGCGGCAAGGCAGTAGCGGTCGAGTATCTTTTGGCACTCGATCGTCAATTGCGAATCGTCCTCAAGAACCCTCGCGGCTTCCAGCCTCCTCAAATCCTCAGCGGCGAACGGCGAGCCAAGGTGATGGAGCGAATCGATCAGCCGCGATAGCTGCGACAGCAAAGGCTGACGATCGACGCGATCGACCATCGGCCATGGTTCCGCACAACACCAGCGGGAGGCAAACATCAGCAAGAAAAAAAGCGGGAACCATCTGGGAACCATCATGTCGTCTCCTCGGCCAGGATGAATCTCCATCGATCCTTCCATAGTAGCCGATCGTGCGTTCGCAAGGGATGCTCCACCAGCCCCCCCCGAAACCGGCCACAATGCGAACCAGACAAGCGACACCGCTGCGAATTCTAGACAGGCTCCATCTTGCCATCTCCCATGAGCGACTAGGTCAATGCGAGCTTGCCCTCAGACATTCTAACCATTTTTAGAATATCTTCCCCGAGTTCGGAGAGAACGACGAAGCCCTTTGCGGCACTGAAGAACAAAAACCCCTCGGCAGCTGGCGAGGTCCGGTCGACCGCCAAGTCCTTCGTCACGAACCAACGCACCGCCTCCCCGAACCTGTCCCCACCTCTCCATCGCCTTGATCGAGTCGCTTGGAGACGCCATACTTTTGTCATTCATCGCAACCAAAGTTGCCTCTTCTCGAAAGCCGATCGGCTGGTCAAAGGCACGTCGTCTCTTACATGATTCGGAAAATCTGCAGATGTCTTTTCAACTGCGATGCCCCTGCGGCACCATTCTTCGATCCACCACGTCGTTCGCGGGAAAAACAGTCACCTGCCCAAAGTGCCAGACGCCATTGCAGGTCAAGTCCAAGCCAGCCGAGGAGAATCTGAGGACCGACGGGTTGCCATCGGAGGTTCCGGATAACTCAGGGAGCAACCTCCTGCGCGATGTACCAGGGGACTCCGCTCTCTCCTCTTTCCCAACTGGGCCATCGTTTCATCCAGGATCCTTCCATACCTCACCCAGGAAGCCAACTCGGAAAACATCGCGACTTTGGCTTGCTCTTGGGGCCTGTGGACTGGCTCTGGGCTGCACGTTTTTGGCGGTGCTGGCGACTCGTGGCAGGAACTCCATCACCGACAACTTTCGCCCTGTCGCCGCGCCTTTAGGAAGAGATCGAGACAATACGAATGGCTCGACGGAAAGCAATCGAACCAGTGACGCAGTCGGTGTTCCAGAAAAACCTTCTGCCACGCGGATCTCGGTCACCAGGGTGTCGGAAGCAGTCGATCCCATCACCCCCGCCATTGAAGTAGCCGAAGAGTTCGCCAATCACGCTCGAAGTGGAAACACCGATCTTGCGCTCAAGATGATCTCGGAGGACGCATTCGAAAAACGGCTGAAGGATAGCCCCACCGCTTCCTGGGAAGCGATCGTCAAGCGACTGGAGACCCCCAGGGTACTCAGCCATCTTCGCAGCAAAGATTTGGAAAGCTCACCTTTGGACGAAGGATATCGCCACTGGCGAGTCTTAGGGGAAACCACCTTCCAAGGGCAGGACGCTGTGCTGCTGAGATACTACGCCGATCCCGAGTACCCTCGACAATGGATCAACGAGACGGAGAAAATGACCGGACTGGTCGAACTCCTGACATCTGAAGAATTCCAACTCGCAGCCCCCGATCTTGTTCGCTACCGTGCGAAGGACCGCCATCGAGCCCAGCCACCCAGCCTCCCCGATACCTTCGGGTTCCTGCCACCTCGATTTGGCTACCTACTGCTGTTGCTGGATTCCTCATCTGGTAAACCACAAATTGTCGACTTGGTGAGTCCCCTAGGACAGTTTCCGATCAGTCAGATGGCGGGAACCATTTACCTGCAATCCTGGCAGGTCATTCAAATCGGCGGCGGCATGGGGGACACGGAATACAAGCGGCTTCTTGATAAGGCCAATTCAGCTGGTTGTAAGGCTTTCTCCATCTACGGCACCGTTGCCAGAACAGCCGATCTGAGCCGAGGAACCGAATGGATTCCCGCACCGGCACTCTGGTTTCGCCCTCCGGATGCCGTGGGTAAAGAAATGCACGAAGCCTTCGATCGAAGCGTTCAGGAGTGGCTGTCCCAACAGAAACCTTCTCGAACCACCCGATTGGTGCGTATCGCCAACGCACTGAACCGGGAGTCGCAGGAATCGATGGAGCTGGTGGACGATTTTCGCCGACAGCATCCCAGCGATCCAGGTGCCGATCTGGCAGTGATCTCTTTTGCCATGACCTCATTGGAACCCAGGATGCCTGCCTCCCTCCTGCCGCTCATCGACCAATCGGCCGACAGACTGTTCCAGGCTTTTCAGGATCCCTTCATGCTCTATGTGCGCGGTCTTTCGGAAGCTTCCCGAGGCGACTTTGCCGCCTCGTCCCGATGGATGCAGCAGGCTAACCAGTCGGGTTTTGTCGCCATGCGGATGCTTCGAACTCCTTTGGAGAATGCGATCGCCCGCGGTGACAAGGAGGATGCCCTCGAGGCCGTGAAACAAATGGAAGCCTACTGGAAACAGATGGAACTAGATCCAGCCTCCAACTCCGAAGGGGAGTTTCTCCATCTGTGGGATATCGCAAGAGACAAAGGCAACTCGAACCAACAGAATCGCTCGCAGCGTGGCGCATTCAGTGGAGGGCGCGGCGTCCGTCCACCCGATGGCCTTCCCGGGTCCGCCCCGCTAGGAAACATCGCTCCACGCTCCTTGCAGCAAGGACCGCTCCAGGATGGGAATCAACCCAACTTCGGGCCCCCGAATGCGTCCCCTCCCGCTCGCCGTGACCCCGGCTTTGCCGGCCCCCCCCGTTCAATGCCTCCCAATTCAAGCCCTCCAACTGCAACCGGAAACATTCAATTTGTGCTGGTGTCCCAGTCTCCCATGGATGCCAATGCGATCTTGTCGAAGTTGAAGGAAAAACTGAGGACCGGCAACTTCCAGATGTCGACCTCTGGCAATCGAGCGACGATCCAACTTGGGTTTGACGGTCCCATGGATGAGGCAGTAGGTGCCGTCGACTTCGGAAAAGTGGTACAGCAGGACGAGACGACCAGAACGATTCATGTCGACGTGCCATAACGACCCGATGACAGGATCCGCGTCCTCCTCGGGCAGCACCCAATCGATGGAATAGGTGTTTCGCAGTTCCATTCAACACCGGGGCTCGTAGCGCTTCGGAGCGGAAAACGATAAGGAGTACCCGATGGTGATGCTGTGGTCGATGAAAGGCCAGCCATTCAAATCGCTTCGGGAAGAGCAAGCCATTCGTGGGAAGCCTGACTGAGTGAAACAGCAGCCCAGGCGAGCGAGGTGTTGGCACCCGGCAAAACTCGCTCTCTCAACCCACCGTCCGCTCCGCGCCACCGGACCCACTCATAGGCTTCGGGAAGCCCCCAGGCAGGGCAGGGGTACCCATTCGACTTGACGCTGACCCGATCCACGCCAAGAGGCTCAGGCGTGATCCTCGCATAGCCTCGCAGCAAACATTCCAGGCCCCGACCTCGCCATCGCTCGTACGACTCTCGATGGCTGCTCGGAAGACCATTTGGCGACCTGTTGTGCAGTAGACGTCGAGCCTGCCGGACATATCCCCGACACAACTCGGTCACTAGAAACCACTCCGCCTCGCGCCCTGCGACCGCCAACCGATTGCGCGCCTCTAGCACCTCAGGATCGCTTGCGTCACTGGAGCCGAACGCTTCACGCACCGATTCGAGTTGCGGCGCGGGATTCCCATCGAGGTCGAGATTCAGCCAATAGTTCATCGCCAGATAACTGTCGCAGAGCTCCTTGGGCTTGGTGGGATCGATCGAGAACGGTTCGTACCGAAGCATGCCGCTGGGACGGACAAGATCTTCGTAGAGTTGGTCGAGCCATCGGGCGTATGCGGTGGCGACCGCCAAGCGATTTTCTTGCGGATCCTGTGTTACTTCCCACTCCAGATCCGACTGCGTCAAAAAGACGCTCGCCGCATCGCTTCTACGAAGCCCCGGCGCTTCCTCACGCAAACCGATACGCTTGCGTACCTGCAGCGCACCAGCTTCAATCCAGCAATCCAACGCTTCCACTTCCAGAAAAATTTTCGCCAAGTCGTCTCGGCCCGTCTCACCAGCAATCTTTCGAGCGGCCTCCTGCAGCGCGGAGAGTTCCGGGCAATCCGGGCCACCAACCCACGCGCGCAATGCAACCAAACCAGCTCGAATCGACTCCGTATCCCACGACAGCCCACCCGGCAGTGGCGTCTCTTCCCAGGGGCCGGCGGAAGGAGCCGTCGGGTAGTCGATCGCAACTAGATAGATCGCAAGCATGGCAATCACTTCGCACCAGTCACCGATCTGCCTAGGCGTCAAATGGCTCCCATGCTGCTTCAGACCGCGACAAAACGCTCCGAGAGCCAGCCCATGACTCTCCAATCGCTGATGGTTATGCCACGAAGGGTCTCGCTGGATGGATTGATGGGGATCGTCAGGTTGCCAGCGAAAAAGATGAGCGACGCCGATGCTAGGATCCTTCGCATCTCGATAACAGCTTGGAACTGAAATCACTTCCAACGCCGCTCGGCGTTCCACCATTGAACGATAAAATTGGGCCAAAATGCTCAAAACATCGAATCGTTGCCTGGGAGTCAGCAAAGCCAGGAGGTGGATCGAATCGGTGACCCAGCGATTGGTATGCATCGCTTCGATCTCTCCGGCCGTGCTGGTAACAACCATTTGATGCCGAATCGGCAGAGAGAAAATCTGACGCTTTGCCCCCTCCCGATGCAGCATCTCCACACGGTGCCGGTCGCTTCCTGCTCTGTTCATCCAATCGAAAACCTGCTGGTTGTGGATTAGGTAACCCAGAGACGATCGCTCGGGAACATACCATTCGGCATGCCTCATCAGTTGAGCTGTCGCAGTGGAACGATCGGTTGGCATCAAAAAATGGCTCACCCCAGAAACAGCTTCATCCCGCCATGGTCGCTTGGCGACTCGCATTCTCCCTCTGAAATCCCAAAAGTTAGCACTGCCATCATGCGCAACCGAGGAGGAAAAGCCACCCCCAAAAGCCATCGGAACCGAAACCAATCCAACGACAGAAAAATGACTTTCGGTTGGAACGACTTTTTGGCGCGCCCCATTCGCCGTATGCAATGTGAAAAAAATGCCCTCGAATCCTTGATGTTGAAAGGCAAGAAAGGCCATGCCACCTGTAGATTGCGACTCTGGTTTGCCTCTTACCCCCAATCTACCCATCAGCCTGCTCTCCGATCGCACTGCAGTGGCCCCTCGCCCAAGCGATGCGAACCCGAGAGATGAATTGCCTGCCAAGACAGGTGACTCCAAACTGGAGCCCTGCTGAATGTCTATGATGGATGGCAAGCTGGCCAGAAGAATGGCAAGATGTTTTTCCCGTTTTTGCAATCGGCACCAAGTTCTTTGGAAAAGCACCCTCACCCCGGACTCGGCCATCGAATAACAAATGGAAAATCACCTTCTCATTGGAACCGCATTCACGAAGATATTCCGAAATGACCACGAACTACTAGGATCCAATGCGCAAAGAACCTGCGGACGATCCCGCCACCCAGATAGTATCTTGACCAAAGACGGCCATCTCTGACTGGAACTGACTTTCCTTGGAATTCCCTCGGCCCAAATCACTCCCTGCCACTCGCTGGATTTCCATCTGATGCTTTCCAAGACGGCCGATTACGCATTACGAGCTGCCATTTGCTTGGCCGAACACAGAAAATCAGGGGCAATCAGCCTATCCGCCGAATTGCTCGCAGAACGCACGCGAGTTCCCAGACGCTATTTGCATCGCGTCCTTCAAGACCTGGCCACGCATCAGATCATCGAGTCACGGCCTGGTCCCGGGGGCGGTTACAGCTTGGCGAAGGAGCCTTCGGCCATCGATCTTCTTCAAGTGGTCAACGCAGTCAGCCCGATCGAGCGGATTCGCAACTGCCCTTTGGGTATCGACTCCCACACGTCGCTCTGCCCTCTACATGCCGAGTTGGACAAGGCGTATGCAAAAACCGAAGCGGCTTTCGCCGGAGTCAACCTTCAGCAATTGCTCGACTCCACCAATCGAATCAAACCACTTTGCGAAGACTAAAAACAAATCCATCTGCTGGAATTCAAAACTTGCGATGGATCCCATCCTCCCCAACGCAGAGTAGCAAACCGAGCTCACCCTCCACTAAGTAGATCCTCAAACTGATCTCACCCTCCGTCTAACACGGTCGCAAACCAACCTCACCCTTCCCACAGATGGTCGCCAACCGATCTCACCCTCCCTCAGGGAGAGTCGCTGAGAAGGATCGACGATGCGGGGAGGGGACACGCGGTTCGATTTTGGACAGAGTGGTCCACGTTTGATGGCGGTGGAAGATGAAGCCCTCCCCGCTCGTACCTCGCGACCCTCCCAAGGGGAGGGTGAGATCAGTTTGAGGATCTCCTTAGTGGAGGGTGAGGTCGGTTTGCTACGCTGCGCTGGGGAGGATGGGATCCATCGCAAGTTTTGAATTCCAGCAGATAGGTTTGTTTTCAGTCTTCGCAAAGTGGTTTGATTCGATTGGTGGAGTCGAGCAATTGCTGAAGGTTGACTCCGGCGAAAGCCGCTTCGGTTTTTGCATAC
>JBJSWM010000409.1:0-1601 GCA_046085865.1 Pirellulaceae bacterium | reverse complement strand
CTCGGCAAACCCCCATCACCGCCGGTGCCCAAGAGGTCTGCTTTAGCCACCCGTTGTAGGCGAGGATCGCCAGCGCCAAGAGACTTCCAATCGCCAATGGGGTCCAGTGGAACGGTCTGGCGGCATAGAAAGCGGCGAGGGTCGAGGCGGCGACCACCAGCAGCAGTCCCAGACACCACAGCCCCCACCCTGCCCCGGCAGCTTGCCCGACCGTCAAGGAGCCATCGACCAGGGGGCGAGGCCGACTTGCCTGACGGTCTTCCTGAAGGTCAAAAAGATCATTGAGCGCCATGCCGGCCCAGTAGAAGGCGACACTGGCCAGCACCAGTAGCAGCGTCGCTGGATGCCACCAGATCGCACCGCTGGCCAGCGCCATCCCGGCCAGGCCATCGGCGATAGCCGTGGGGGTGTTGGGGATGCGCACCAACCGCGCCCAGGATCGTAAAGCCGATGTCGTGTGGTGACTGGATCGATCCATGAGCGATGGTTGACTCCCTTCGGATGCACAACATCCCAGACACTGCAGGAAGGGTTTTTATTGGTTCTTCTGAAGCTCTTCGGCCAGCTCCGGCACCGGCAGTCCTTCCGCCCCGCGCCCTTCTTCCAGTCGCAGCTGCACATCCAGCTGGATATCCTCGTGATCGATCTCCCAGAACAGCTTCATCGTCTCGGCGTCCAGCACCTGGGCCGATCGCACCAGCCGAAAGCCGACTTGCCGCGACGGGTCGGTGGTGAACCACCAGGGACTGTTGGGGATGTTCGGATCTTCTGACTTCCATTCTTCGTCGTCGGATCCCAGGCGAGCGGCGCTGCGGAGTCGTTCGGGTGGGTCTTGCCAGCCACCGCCGCGAACGGTGCGCGGCGACGGCTTGCTGGGTCGTTGGATCGCTTCCAGCAGCGATCGCTTTTGGCCGGCAAGTTCGGTGTAGCCTTCGGGCGAGTAGCCATCGATCACCCATTCCCAAACATTGCCGTGCATGTCGTGAAGGCCCCAGGGGTTGGGCAGCTTGGTGCCGACCTTACCGGGTCCATCGGGACTGTTGCCGGCATGGTAGGCGTACTGGTCCAGTTGGTCGGCCGCATCGCCAAAGCTGTAAGGGCTCTGCGTGCCAGCTCGCGCGGCATGCTCCCATTCGGCGGCGGTGGGCAGGCGCAGTTGCTGGCCGGTCATTCCGGAGAGCCATTTGCTGTATTGTTTGGCGGCGTACTGCGTCATCGTCACCGCAGGCTGATCGGGATCATCCCCGAACTCGAAGGTGTGGTCGGGTTCGTACAGCGGCGTGGGGACGGTGATGGCGTCGACTCGGTTGTCGTCGGTGACGCGGCGGATCTTTTGGCTTTGCAGCGCCTTGAAGATCTTGTAGAGCCGCATGAACTGCCGATACTCGGCCCAGCGGACTTCCACCTTGGCTATCCAGAAGGGAGCCACTTCGACTTCCACCACAGGCCCTTCATCCTCGGCTCGCCCTGCTTCCGATTCCGGGCTTCCCATCTTCAAGGTTCCGCCAGGGACCGGGATCATGTCGCAGGCGATGTCGGTCCCGGGAATGGTGTAGCGGTAGGGAACCATGAAGGCGTCGCCCACTTGGACGCAGGGGCCT